>CAIOHW010000197.1 GCA_903858195.1 Oligoflexia bacterium
AGCTGATCGCCAAGGAGAAGCAGAAACAGGGTGAGTTCGAAGCCAAGCTCGTTGAGCTCGAAAAGAGCGTGGAGCGCTTGAAGCTCCTCAAGTCGTGAGTCGAGCGTCGGCGCTGCTGGTCGGCGCAGCCCCCATGAAGCTTGGATCGCGTGATCTGGCGCTGCTTCGCAGGCAGGCTCGCGAATCCAATTGGGTCATTGCGGTGGACGGGGGAATTCGTGCCCTTCGAAAAGTGGGAATTCGTCCTGACCTTTTTGTTGGAGACCTCGATAGTCTTGGCGGCAGCATGCTTCCTCGAAGCCTGGATGCCGTATTTTTGCCGACTTCAAAGGATTGCAGCGACCTTGCAGCTGCCCTGGCCATTGGACAGGGCATCGGGGCCACTGCGATCCGCGCGTGGGGAGTGCTCGGGGGTTCGCATGGCCATCATTGGGCCGCGCTTCACGATCTTGCCGAGGCGGCATCGGTCCGGGGCATGCGGAGCGTCGAGGCTTTTTCGGCGGGAGGCGTACATGCGGTGCTTCTTTCAGGAAAAAAGAGCCTGACCCTCGACCTGCCATCGAGGTCGGCCGATCTTCGTGTTTCGCTCCTTGCAGTGGGAGGAGTGGCCAAGGGGGTCAGGACCCGGGGTTTGAAGTACCGACTTTCGGGTGAGAGTCTCGGGGGCGGATCGCGGGGGTTGAGCAATCGGCCGGACGCATCCACAATCTCGGTATCAGTGAGCTCTGGGACTCTTTTGGTGATGGTGGAACCCGGGCTGGCTTCGGAGAGATGATGATCGAGAACGTGCCAGACACTCCGCTTTTTCGGTTTTCTGAGATCCGGCCGCGCGTGCTCGATTCTGTCGTGCAGCGCACCTTGCAGGACCTTGCGGGGAATCCCCCGGATCAGGTGCTCGGAGAGGCGCTCTACCTGGAGCGCACCCGGATGAGGCGCCTTCGCGACAACATTTTTACCGCCTCGCGCACTCGGCGTGATCGCAGGCTCTGGGGCCAGATCCAGTCAGGCCTCATCCGGCCGGCCGGACGGGTGGACCGAGGAATGCTCCTCGAGAAGTCTGCGCGTCATTTTGCCGAGGAGATCGGCGGGCAGTTTAATCCCTCGGTTTACCAGTTTGCCACCGGAGCGCTCCCTTACTTCTTCAACTGGATGTTCAACGCGGCAAGCCTTCGCCACTTCATGCCGTGGAAGCAGCAGGACCTCCTGCACAAGCAGATCAAGATCGGGGGCGAGGTCGACCATCTGAGGCGCCTTTCGAAACAGGGCACGATTCTGCTCGTGCCCACGCACCAGAGCAACATCGACAGCGTGATGATCGGTTACATCATCTACCAGCTGGGACTTGGTCCTTTCTCGTATGGCGCGGGGTTGAACCTGTTCCAAAACCCTGTGCTGAGCTTTTTGATGAGCAATCTTGGCGCCTACACGGTGGATCGCCGAAAGAGCAACCTCATCTACAAGCAGACCCTCAAAAACTACAGTACTGCGATCCTGCGCGAGGGCGTGCACTCGATCTTCTTTCCCGGAGGGGGGCGCGCGCGAAGCGGGGCGATCGAAAGCAGGCTCAAGCTCGGACTCCTGGGCACGGCGCTCGATGCGCAGGTCGAGAACCTGGTGGAGGGCAGGGAGAAGTCCTCGGTCTATGTGGTCCCGATGGTCACGAGCTATCACTTCGTACTCGAAGCGGCCTCGCTCATCGAAGAGTACCTCGCGGATGCAGGCAAGCACCGCTACCTTCCGATCGACGACGACTCATTTCAGCCATTCCGTGTAGCGAAGTTTTTCTGGAAACTGTTTTCAGCCCACTCAACAGTCACCGTCCGCGTGGGCCGTGCAATGGATGTTTTCGGCAATCTTGTTGATGACGAAGGTCGTTCCATCGGACCCAACGGCACAACGATCGATCCAAGGGCCTGGCTCACCACCCGGGGAGAGCTTTGCAAGAATTCGCAGCGGGATCGCGAGTACACAGAGAGGCTCGGTTCACGGCTCGTGGAGCGCTTTCATCAGGAGAACACGGTGCTGAGCTCGCACCTTGTGGCCTTCAGCTACTTCGAGACCTTGCGGACTCAATACCCCGAGCTGGATCTGTTCCGGTTTCTGAGGCTCACGCCCGAGCAACGCACCCTGCCTCGGGAGAAGTTTTTTTCGAGGGCTGAGCATCACCGCGAGGAGGTGCTTCGAAAGGCCTCGGCGGGCGAGCTGCATGCTTGCCCAGAGATCACTTCGAGCCCGAACTGGATCGAAGAGGGTGTGCGCCAGCTGGGGCAGTTTCATGACGCCGCCGTCATCCGGGTTTCGGGGGACGAAGTGACCACCGACGATCTTTCCCTGCTCTACTATTATCGCAACCGGCTCGCAGGCTATGGTCTCTCGCTGCGGGCGTCTGAACTTCGAGGCCAGCTCAAGGGTGCCCATGACCGAAAAGGATTTCTGGCTTGATTCACGCGTAGCCGTGATCGGCGCTGGCACCTGGGGAACGGTGCTGGCCCAGCTTGCATCGCAAAACTGCCGCGAAGTGAGGCTCTGGACTCGCGACGAGGGGCAGGCGCGACAAATCAACGCCACCCGCGTGAATGAAAAGTACCTCAAGGGAGTGACGCTCTCTCCCAAGGTGCTTGCCGTGACCGAGATGGAGCGGGCCATGGCTGTGGGCGAGGGCGGGGTTCAGCTTGTGATCTGGGCGCTGCCTTCGAGTGTTGCCCGCATGCAGGGCCGCGCGTTTGCCCCGTTGTTTACCGGAAGCGAAGTCCTGATCCACGCCACCAAGGGGATCGAGCCCGTGTCGCTCAAGCGGATGACCGAGGTGCTTTCCGAAGAGCTTCCGATCCCTCGGATCGGGGTGCTTTCGGGTCCCAACCTCGCGCTTGAAGTGGCGCGCGGCGAACCGGCGGCATCCGTGGTGGCTTCCCCATACGAGGAGGTCATTGAGGCCGGTCAGAAGATCCTCGGTACCCACAAGTTTCGGGTCTATGCCTCGACCGATGTCGTCGGCGTCGAATGGGCAGGAACCCTGAAGAACATTCTTGCCATCGGGGCTGGTGCGCTCGACGCCCTCGGAATGGGCTGGAATGCCCGATCGATGCTGATCACCCGGGGCCTGGCCGAGATGGTCCGGTTTGGGACGGCCATGGGGGGCGAAACCCTGACATTTCTTGGACTGGCCGGCATGGGAGACCTCATGGCGACCTGTGGAAGCCCGCTTTCGCGCAACTACCGGGTTGGGGCAAGGCTCGCCGGGGGTGAAAAGCTTGAAGACATCCTGGCCA
>CAIOHW010000198.1 GCA_903858195.1 Oligoflexia bacterium
AGCAGCAGGCACAACAGGTACCAGCCCACATAGAGCGGCTCTTGGAACTTTTCGACCACCAGCCTGTGGATGTCGCGCATCTCGACGCCGCCCACTGAAGTCGAGTAGTACTCGCCGTACTTGAAGGTCCAGAGGTGCAGCACCACAAACGCGAGCAGCAGCATGCCAGACAGAATCGCGGTCTTGGCGGCAAACGAAGTGCGCTTTCCACCCCTTGCAGAGGCTGCATAAGCCACCGGGCGCGCCGCGCGATTATCGCGAGTGAGCTGCACGGTCAGCACGATGTGAAGCAGGAAGATCGCAACCAGCCCCGCTTCTGCGAGATAGATCGCGGGATTGCTCACCAGCGCATGGCTGTACTGGTTGTAGGCATCGGGTCCGACAAAAAGCAGGAGGTTTCCTGCCATGTGCGTCAGGGTAAAACCCACGATACCGAGGCCCGAAAGGCCCACGAGCTTCTTCTTGCCGATACTGGAGCAGAGGTAGGCGGAAAGTCCTGACATAAGGCGCCGATTCCCTTCAAAAAAAGATCGAAACTTTGCGTTGGAGTTCTTGAGGAAGACTATAACGCCCCAAGGCAGGCGACTCAAGCGGCCGCAGCGTCTCGCACGAGGTTCGACAGGCTCTCGATGCTCTCGAGCTCGAGGCTTTGGACAGGAACGACAATTTCTTGTCCAGCTTTGGTCCGGACTACGATGCCAAAAGCGACACCGTCATGGGCCTTGCCGCTTGCGGGCACGACGGCCACCATCCGACCGCCCACGGGCACCAGAGGCCGGCCCTCGACCTGCGAGCCCGGGATGAACTGGACGACTGAGTCCCACGGAAACTCAAGCGATCTACCGCCCGAAACCGCCTTGACCGAGCGAGGCGCGACCCCACCCGGACCCACCGAGGCCCGCGCCACATCGCGCGTGGTCCGGGCGCTTTGGATGCGCGTTTGAATGACCTCAAGTGCTGCCTCAAGCTCTGGGAGCCAGCTCCGGGCCTTCACCCAGTGATCCCGGATCGCCAGCCTTCCCTCCATCCGGTGGAACTCGGGCACGAGCTCGGCGGCAAGCGCAAGTCGTGGCGCCATGATCCCGCACATGCCCTTGAAAGCGTGGATACAGCGATAGAAGCGGATCAGCGGCGAATCAGGAGCGAGGATCGCCCGAACGCCCTCATCTCCCCCTTCCAAGAGCTCACGCGAGGCCTTGAGATGGAAGCAAGCCTCCCCCAGGAGCCGGGTGGAATCTTGAAGCAGGAGGTCAAGAAGGCGGTCGCGAGGCAGCATCCACCTTACTGTTCGGCCGGCACCCGGTTGAGCCTGAGCAGGCTCGAATCTCCGGGGCATCCACCGTTGAAACTTTGACTAATCCGGTCAACCAATATCTGCCCCGAGGTGCAATAACGAGCGGTGATCGAGCCGATCGGGAGCTTGGGGTCGGTCCTGAAGCGGGTGTAGACCACCTCGGCCCGCATGCTGACAAAACCGTACTGTTCTTGGAGGCTTGCCCGATCGGGCTGCACCCAAAACACCTCAAGCAGGTCCGAGCCACCCCCCGAGCCACCGACCGAACGCAGGTAGATGCCCGGCTCGCCCGCAATCAGCCTCGAGGCCTCCAGGGCACGGGCCTCGAACTCCTGGCGCGGGGCCTCGCCCTGCGTGAGCGCACCGCTGTTGGCTCCCAGTTCGAGCACGAAGCCCGAACCCTCATCCACGAACCTGCCGCGATAGGCCTCGGGAATCTTGCCGCAGGCTCCGGCCAGAAGCCCAAGCCCGATCATCATCCCCCTGACGACACCCCTGTATCCATTCATCACCATGCTGCCCCCCGGCCACTTGTTGAATTGATGCTGCTCCGGTGGATCACCACCGGGATTCCGTTTTCGCGCACTTCAAGCTCGATGACGCTCCCGCGCGCCTGTTCTGGCATCAGCACGGGAATCACGAAGCGTGCCTGCTCGCCCGCCTCGAGCGGGAGCAGGTACTGCG
>CAIOHW010000199.1 GCA_903858195.1 Oligoflexia bacterium
GACTCAAGCCAGGTCGCTTTTTTCGATCGCGTGGTCATCGAGTCATGGAAACGAGTGCCCCGCTTTCCCAATCCTCCCCAGGGTCTCATCGAACCCGACGGCACCGTCCGCACACTTTGGAGCTTTACAGTTGAAGTGGGCGAAGGACGAGGACTGCAGTTCCTACCGCCCCGGCGGATCTAGAAGAGCCGGTAAAGCAGCCAGGCCATTGCCAGCGACAGGAACACCTGCGCCTCGGGCCTTTTCATGAAGGCGTGCACCGCATCTCCCCAGGACCAGAGCTCCGGGTTGACGCGCCTGCGGAGCTCGGCCATCTGCCGCCCGATTTCACCCAACTCCTCGGCTGCATCGCCCTCCACCCGGGGGATCATCTTCTCGACATGGAAGTAGAGCTCGCGACACCTGGAGAGCGCGAGCCTGCAGTCGTCGCAGGCCATGAGATGGTTCTGCAGAAAGACCCGTTCACGGGGCGCGTGCTCTTCGTCGAGAAACCGCTGGGTCCATGGATTGAGGGACTGAAACTCCGGGCAGCTCGCCTTCTTCGGCGCCACACCTACGGCCCCGAGGACGGGCGGAGTACGAGGCTGGGTGGAGGATTCCGGCCGTCCGGGCAGGGGCTGGCTTGCGAGATGGACGCGCATCTTCCAGGCACGCATGGCCACCTGTTCGGGGGTGCACTGGAGCACCCGGGCCACCCGGGCGTAGCTCCAGCGCTCGAGATGCAGAGCCACGAGGACGAAACGCTCCTCGGGCAGGAGGCGAAAGAACGGGTCACCCAGGTACGCGGCCCGGCTAGCCGGATCCTCGCGCGAAGCACGCGCCAGGAGAACCGAACTTGCCCTCTCCAGGAGGACTTCTTCAGGGATCGAAAGCAGGCTCACGGCCTGTAGGGTCTCGGCCGTGCGCTGGCGAGAAAGATCACGGTCCACCCAGAGGGCGTTTCCGATCTGTGTGAGTGAGCGCAGGTCCTCGGTTCTCATCCCTTCTGGAAGCATACGGAAGGCACCCCGCCCTGACAAAAGTTTTGACAGCTGTCAGATTCGGACGCGAAAGCCCCGGTGGGCTCGCGGCCTGAAACCGCCTGGGTTAAGTCCATAAAGACTAAATAAAACAGATACTTACACAATTCGGTTCGATTTCATGGGGTTGGCCCCGGGGTTGCAAAACTCCCCTCCAAGAGAAGAGAGAAAAGGACGAAAGCATATGAAAACCTTCAATCGTTTTTCAGCCTTTCCAAAGATCGCAAACCTGGCCACCTTCGTGGCCCTCGCCTCGCTGGCATCGGCCTGCGGCGGTCAGGCCTACCGCGAAGCCCAGCCCGTTGATCCCAATCCGAATCCGGGACCTGAAGACACCTACAACTGGGGCGGTGGCGGCGGATCGAATACCGGCGGTAGCGGTAGCACCACCCCCACGGATCCGAACGCCCTTCCGGCCTACAGCGTGGACTTCACGCTTCGCGGGCGCGGCGGCATTTCGACCGACACCAATAACACAGGCTACATTGACACTTCAGTGGCCCCTTATGTGTTCACGACCTCTTCGGTCGAGACCGACAACCTGCTCAAGGTCAAGGTGACCGCTCTGCCAGGAAGCCCGATCACCTCCAGCACGGGAGGCTCGAACTTCACTGCCAACTATGGCTGCGTGAAGTACACCGTGAAGGTCAACAACACGGTTCGCCAGACCCAATTCCTGCGCGTAGGAACCATGCCGAACGCCATGTGCCCGAATGCTCCTGAGTCTGAAGTTCTCGACTTCTCGAGCATCCTCGCAGCCGGCCACCACACCCTCTCGGTGAGCGTGACCGAAGCGCGGTATGACTTCTACTGCCAGATGTTCCAGCCACAGATCATCAACTGCGGCACGAACCCGTATACGTACTACAACAGCTACTGCAACTTCCAGCCGTCCACCTGGTGGATGAACAACTACTGCACCAACGGCTACGGCACCTGGAAGACCCATAACGTGAACGGCAGGCTGCAGGTTCAGGTCAACGGAACGACCCTGTAAAAGTACCTGTTGATCGAGTTCCCTCCCGAAAGGAATCCGAGTCCCTCGTCCCTCTTCACTCTTCCTTGGATTCCTTCATGCGCCCGCGGCTTCTGGATGAAGCCAGCGGGCGCAATCATTTTGCAGGACAACGCGAAGCAAGACTTGCGAGCACACGCTCGAGGTCGGCATCCCCGGCGCGAGCAAGCTCCGCCTCGGCATCTCTGACCACCTTGAGAAACGCCCTCAGATCACCCGCACACGACTTCCAGAGCGCCTCAAACCCCTGGCCTCCCGACTCATAGGTCGCAAACTGAACGAGTGTGGCATTGTTGAGCCCCCGCCCCTCGGGCCACGAAAGCTCGGCACGAAGCCTGGCCAGCCGCTCCTGCTTGCGACCCAGCTTCGAGGCATCGGGCTCATTCGATGAATAGAGCTCATCGAGCTCACGATAGGCCTTACTCAGGAGCTCCCGGCGGTTACGGGAGCGCTCGAGAGCTGCGAGATACCCTGCGCCTGCGTCCGGCCCCAGGTACTCGGGTGTGAGCTTCTCGGCGACGAATTGCGCGAGACTCTCGTTGAGCGTGCTCTGTGAGCGCAGATGCAGGGTCGCATGCACGGATTCATGAATCAAAGTCTCGACCAACCGATAGGGATCATGCTCAGAACCGATCAGCGTCGAGAGAACCGGATCTCGAAACCATCCCAGCGTCGAGTAAGCGGCTGCTCCGCGCACATCGGCATCGAATCCCACCTTTTCGAGGCGATCCCGCATCCGAAGCGCCCGCGTGCGGTCAAACCAGCCAATATAGCTAAAGCCCCCGATCACTGGAAACGACCACCGCTGCGCCTCGAATCGAAGCGGTTCACAGGCGCTCACGACCCACACCGCTGCATCACGCTCGAGATCGACGAAGTCCTGGTAGCTCGAAGTCTGCTTGAGCCCTCGCGTTCGCACGAATTCGCGGATGCGAGGCACCTCCTCGAGGGCCCTGCGGTAATGGGGCTTGAGCCTGGGATCGGCGAGAGCCTCGGCAATCGGCCTCGAGCGATTGAAGAGCTCCATCTGCCCTGCGGCCGCCTGGATCAGATACCCCGGACCGATCTCACCTCCGCGAGGTGTCGAGCATGCCGTGGCAAACACCGCCGCGCCAAGCGCCAGCAGGAGCCTAGAGCCCAATCGATACCCCAACGGTGAAGCCGACGTTGTCCCGGTAGGTGCGGATGCTCCCGCCCGTCAGATAGCTCGTGAGCTCCGTCCGGATCGCAAACGAGCGCGTCACATAGATACGGGTGCCCAGTCCCAGCACTCCCGTAATCGAGTCGGTCCGCGGGTTCGGGCTCGCTCCGTTTGCGTACGACCCGGTCGCCTCACGATTGAGCTGACCGGCCCCCACCTTGAAGTAGGGCTGCACGGCAGCAAGCGTGAAAAGATTCTGCACCCAATTGATGCTGTAGACGTTGTCGGTGAAGACCGTGTCTTCGTAGCCCGTGATTCGGGTGCGATCGACCATTTCCTGCACGCTGAATTCGACGGTGGAGACCTGCGACAGCCGGTAGCCGATCGTTCCGCCGTAGCGACGGGTCCAGCTGAAATTGCCTTCACTGTAATTGGTGCGATTGAACGAGAAACCGCCTGAGAGTTCAAAATTGCTGGCCTTTGCCTCCGGTCCTGCCAGACCGGCCAGTGCGCCCATCCCGAGCGCCACGATCCACATCCTTGTACTGAGTGCCATTTCCTACTCCTCCAGTGCTTCAAGCTCCCTGATGATACGTTGTCTTTCTGCCCGATCGCGCGCTTCGAGTCTCGCGTTCAGATGCCGCTCCTTCGGGTCCGGCTCGGGCTCGAGCATCGAGCGCGGCGCACCTCCGGTCAGCTTTGCCGCCAAGTGCCTCTCGATCTTCGCGTCTTGATCGCTCGGAGCATGGCGGTGGTAGTCACCCCGCCTGTCCTGGATCGAAGCTCCCTGCGAAGCGGGCGCCCTCATGTCGGTGCGCGAAGCCTTTCCAGCGAGGCTTGCCGGGATCACCCTTCTCTGCCGCTCGAGGGCCACTCGAATGGCCTGGTCCCTCTTCTTCTCGGGGATGTCGAGCGCCCTCAGGATCGGCTTAAGCGAGGCAACAGTGATGGCCTTCGGCGCCGCTGGACTCACCCTCGGCTTCGAAAGATCGAGCATGCTCGACTCGCCTGCACCGACGACGACCTGGCTGTCTTCTTCGAACCGGTTCTCAAAGGCTGCCATGCGATCGAGAGTCACCCACTGCGAGCGACGCTGCTCGGGGTCATAAATCAGCATGCCTGCACCAAACTTCATGCGAGCGCGGGCATTGGGAGTGGCCATCCGAAGCTCGCTTCCGTCGTCAAAACTCTGCACGTGCACCAGACCGCGCAGCACTTGGAGGGTCTCGCCTTCGCCAGCAAACTGAACGAAGGATCCCTCTCCCACGCGCACGACATGGCCGTCGCGATGTTTGATCTCCACCCACCCCACCTGCACCGAGATCCAGCCGCCACAGGCGACCCCAGAGCCGCGGATTGCATCATCGAGGTGTGCTCGCGACGAATCCAGCAGCCGCACCTCGCCCGCAACGGCGTTGACCGTTCCGCAGAGCGTGGGCACCGGTGTTTCGGCATGGATGTCCACCGAGGCGGCCTTGCCATCCGCACGGGCGGAGGTGCAGGCGAGAGCGGAGATCGCTCCGAGTGCAATGACGAGCAAGAACTTAGTGGTGTGATTCAGCAGGCGCGCGTTCACCGCTCTTCTCCTCCGTCTTTGATTTTTCCGGCGTGGGCTTTTCCTGGCCGATCAGGAGGGCCTGAGTGCGTGGCAGCACGCCCGCAGCCGGGTTGACCCAGCGGGCCTCGGGCGAGCGCGGGTGGTAGTCTACAAGCTCCTGCATCCAGAACTGCGATTGGGCCTTCTTGCCTCGATGATGAGCGATGACCGACTTCCAAAGCCGGGCCTGGGCCTGGTACGGAAGTGCGTCGTCGGTTTCAAGCTTCAGGGTCTGGTCAAAATAGAACTCAGCCATGTCGTAGTTTTTGAGCTTGAACCAGGTCGACCCGGTCAAAAGCTGATGCGCCGGGGTCTTGTAGATCCGCTCCTTGGGCAGGTCTCCGAGCAGGGTAAAGATCACGGCTGCCTTTTCGTAGTCCCTGGCCTTGAGATAGGTCACGCCCAGCGTATGCAACTGCTTGGGAAGCAGATGCGTGGGTGCACGATAACTGATGCTGGCCAGGGTGCGCCCGGCGGGCGATCCGGTCTCACCCTTGAGCTGGGCGGCGTAATGTTCGGTGAGTTCCTTGGATTGGGCCACATCGCACTCAAAGTTGGCCGACTCGAGTTTGAGCCTGAGCTGGGCGTTCTCGAGCTTCAGACGGGAGTTCTCGAGATCGAGTCTGCGAATGCCGTCGACCTTGTCCTGCACCGAGGTCCAAGCCTCGCCAATCCGACCCAAGAGGCCCGTAGATGCGGGTTTGGCGTGCTCCCCGGCTTTTGCATGCTCGCCATGCTCTTCATGATTGGGAGCCTCGGCGTGCTCCTCTGTTTTTGCATGCTCGTCATGCTTCCCATGCTCGTCATGCTTGGCGTGGGTCGGCTCCGCATGTTTCTTCGACTTCATGTAGAAAGCCCCGGCTCCGCCGGCGATCACCAGCGCAGCGGCAATGGCCATCTGCTTCTTACCGAATTTCGACAGTAGAGCTTTCACACACGAACCCTCTCCTTGACCTGATCGGAGGGTCTGGTCCGACACTTGAGGACGTGAAGCAGGCCGGGCTCCTGAAGCAGCGTAGCTTCAATGGAGCGTCAAGAACCTGCCGAAAGGCAAAGCGACTGCTCAAGATTGCACGTGGGCCTCCGAATAGTCTCGTATCGGGAGCCCTAAAATGACCTTCATCGCCCTTCTGCCGTGGTTTGGAGTCCTATTTGCCGGTGTATTCACCGTCCGAATCTACAACCGACTCGTCTCGGTAAAGAATCGCTACAAAAACGCCTACTCACAGATCGATGTGCAGCTCAAGCGTCGGTACGAGCTGATCCCAAACCTCGTCAACACTGCCAAAGCTTTCATGAACCATGAGCGCGAGACGCTCGAAGCCGTGATCGCGGCTAGAAACTCGGCGGTGGCTGCAGCCGGCAGTGCCGCAGCATCTCCGGGCGACGCCCGGGCGATGAAGGGCCTCGCCGCCGCAGAAGCACAACTCACCGGACAGCTTGGAAAATTCATGGCAGTGCTGGAGTCCTATCCCGACATCAAGTCGAGCACCAACATGGTCCAACTGGCCGAGGAGCTCACTTCAACCGAGAACCGGGTCGCCTTCGCAAGGCAGGCCTATAACGACGCAGTAACTGAGTACAACGTAGCGAGGGAGCAGTTCCCTGCCATCGTCTTCTCGGGGGCCATGGGTTTTGCCGAGGCCACCCTGCTCGAAGTCGAGTCGGTCGAAGAGCGAAAACCCGTGCACGTTTCGTTTTAGTCCACCCACTTGTCGTGAATTTTTTTGAAGCACAAGCCAGGAGCCGCTCCCGGACCTCGACTCTGGTCCTGCTGTTTACTGCCGGGGTCGTCGCCATGGTGGTGACCGTGAATCTTCTGGTCATGGTTCTTTTTTTCCAAGGAAACCTGAACGCCTACCGTGAACATCCAGCCACTACTGAGTGGAGCATTCCCGGAACCATCACTGCCCTCACCCTCCTTGCCGTCGGACTGGGTGCGCTGCTGCGAATGCGAGCGCTTGCCTCGGGCGGAAAAGGAGTCGCCTCCCTGCTCGGAGCGCGCCCCATCACGCGCGGGACCCTGCACGAGTCGGAGCGCAGGCTCATCAATGTCGTCGACGAAATGGCGATTGCCTCAGGGATCACCCCCCCGGAGGTGTACCTCCTGGAAGAGCCCTCCATCAACGCGATGGCAGCAGGACTTGAGCCCTCCAGCGCCGCAATCATCATGCACCAGGGCACACTGGACGCTCTGAATCGGGATGAGCTCCAGGCCGTGGTGGCCCATGAATTCAGCCACATTTTCAATGGCGACATGCGCCTCAACCTCCGGCTGATCGGCGCCATCGCCGGGATCCTCTCCCTGGTCACCATCGGACGGATGACGCTGCGTGGCCGCGACAAGAAATCAGCAAGCTTCTGGCTCCTCGGGATAGGATTCATTGCGATCGGCTCACTGGGAGCCCTGTTTGCCAAGATCATCCAGGCGGCCGTATCGAGGCAGCGGGAGTACCTGGCCGATGCCACTGCGGTCCAGTACACCCGAAATCCGCACGCGATGGTCTCATGCCTGCGCAAGATCGGCGCGCAAGCCGCCGAAATCGAAGTCTCCGCCCCTGCAGCGCCGGAAGTCAGCCATATGTTCTTCAGCTCGATCCTCGCAGGCTCGTGGTTTCAAACCCATCCTCCGCTCAAGGATCGAATCCGCGCAATCGACGGCAGCTCTCCGGTATCTGACTCTCCCTCCAAGGGCCTACCCCGCTCCCTCGCAAAGCCCACTGCCTCGAGTGCGGGTTTCGCAGCACCGCTGATGTCGGTGGGTAACCCAACTGCCTCGCACCTCAGCCAGGCCCATTCCATTCAGAACCGGTTCACCCAGCAGATCCAGCAGGCCAGCCACTCCCATACTGAAGCCGAGGCCCTCTTGCATGCAGTGGTTGCAGGCGGGAGGCATTTGGAGCAGGTCCCGGAGGACCTTCGCACACGGGCTGCCTCGCTTGCCCGCGATGTCGAACAACTCGGGGAGTCTGCACGATTCCCGCTCATCTCACTGGCGCTGGCCACCCTGCGGGAACTCAATGAGTCTTCGAGACTTCAGGTGATCGATCGCCTGAGGCGTCTCATCGAATCCGATGGCCACTACAGCCTCTTCGAAGTCGCAGTCCTGACCGTGGTCGAGCGCACGCTTCTGCGCGAGCGCGTTTCGCTGCTCCGTGGAGGTCGCGCAACCAAGCCAGCCACCATCGAGGGAGCCTCCGGACACCTCACGACCCTGCTCTGGGCCGTAGCCACTGCAGGTGCCGGGGCTCCTCAGTCACGCCAGATGCGAATCCAGGCATACACTCGCGCAGCAACAAGTCTCTTTGGCAGCGCAAAGCCTTTCGTAGAAAACATAGGCAAGGACCATCGGGCTCTTCGCAATGCCCTGACGGCACTCGACGGACTGGACTTCCGATCCAAGGCAAAAGTGCTTCGCGCCTGCTGGGAGTGCGCCGAGACAGATGGGACCATCACCCTCGCAGAGACGGAGATGCTCCGGGCCGTGCACTGTGCCCTCGATTGTCCGATGCCCCCGTCTCTTTTGGCCTGATCCGTTGGCCTGATCCGTTGGCCTGATCCGTGACGATGCCCCAAGGGCAACGCTACATCCGCTCGGGAGCGGGAACGCCGAGCAGCGCCATGCCCTGCCCAAGAATGCGTCGCGTGGCCTCAACCAGCATCAGGCGGGCCCCGGTGGTCCGAGCACCTTCTCCGAGCACCTTGCACTCGCGGTAGAAGCTCCCAAATGCCTGCGTGACATCAATCAGGTAGTGGGCAAGCTGCGAGGCCTTGCCATGGGTCAGGCTACGCTCAAGATGCAGGCCAAACTGTCCAAGCTGCTTCAAGAGCGCGAACTCTTCGTCTTTGGAGAGCGCGTCGATGACGGCCGCGCTAAACTGCACATCGCCGGCAAGCTCCCCCGTCTCTCGCGCCTTGCGAAGGATGCTCAGGCAGCGCGTGTGCGCGTACTGCAGATAAGGACCGGTCTCGCCTTCAAAGTCGACCACCCGATCCACATCAAACTCGACGTCACGGGCCGGGTCCGAGTGCAGGTCATGGAAGATCACCGCCCCGATGGCCACCTGCTCGGCCATGGTCTCAAGCGCCTCGCCCGAGAGCGAAAGATTCTCACGGCCCTTCAAGATTTCCCGCACCCGGTCCTTGGCAAGCTCGAGCACCTCTTCGAGCGTGACGAAGTTGCCCTTGCGCGTACTCATCTTGGCGTCCTTGAAGCGATAAAGCCCCGTGGGCACATGCTCGCACTTCGACTCCCAGTCCTTGCCCATTTTACGGAGCGTGCCGAATACCTGCTCAAAATGAAGCTTCTGCTCGCCGCCTACGATGTAGGTCATGCGATCAAAATGAAACTGCTCCCAGCGGTAGCAGGCTGCAGCCACATCTCGCGTGGCGTAGATCGTGGCCCCATCGCTCTTTTGCAGGATGCAGGGTGGGATCTCTTTTCCGGCGCGATCGGTGACCTTCGCCACCCACGCGCCTTCGCTCTGTTCGAGCACCCCCCTCTTTTTGAGGTCCTCGAGCATCGGGGCAAGCTGCTTCTCGTAGTGGCTCTCGCCCCAGATGTGGTCAAACGAAACCCCGATCCGGGCATAAAGCCGGTGAAATTCTTTCAGCGAGATCTCCA
>CAIOHW010000200.1 GCA_903858195.1 Oligoflexia bacterium
TGAACTCTCCAGCGTGAACCCGGTCTTTGTGCTGCCAGGCGCGATGCAGGAGCGGCTGCAGACGGTGGTCGACGACTTCACAGCCAGCTGCCTGATGGGAGCCGGTCAGTTCTGCACGAACCCCGGTCTCGTCATCGTTCCGGAAGGCCCCGCTGGGGAGCAGTTCATCTCTGCCGTGGCTGCCAAGTTCGAGGCGGCTCCAGTCGGGACGATGCTCAGCGGCGGGGTTGAGACGAACTTCCGCGCGGGTTTGATCGCCTTGCAACAGGCGGGAGCCAGCGTCGTCTGCGGCAACAAGCCGGTCGATGACAAGCGGTGCTGCTACGCCAACACGCTGCTGCGAGTCAGCGGTGCCGACTACCTGAAGAACCCGCACGGGCTGCAGGCCGAAGCGTTCGGAAATGCCTCGCTGATCATCGTGGCCAAAGACCTGGCCCAGATGATCGCGATCGCGAAAACCCTGGAAGGGAACCTGACTGGATGCCTGTATTCCGATACCCAAGGCTCCGACGATGCCGCCTACGATCAGCTGGCCCCGTGGGTCCGCGTGACGGTTGGACGCCTGCTGAATGACAAGATGCCGACGGGAGTGGCTGTGGTCTCATCAATGAACCACGGAGGCCCATTTCCCGCGACGGGGCATCCCGGTTTCACAGCTGTCGGTTTCCCAGCCAGCATTCACCGGTTTGCAATGCTGCAAAGCTACGACAACGTGCGGGCTCACCGGCTTCCAATCTCGCTGCAGAACAAGAACCCAACCGGCAAGCAGTGGCGACTGATCGATGGCCAGTGGTCCCAAGCCGACGTGGGGTAGCAGAATTCGTAAGAATTCTGACCTCCGGACACCGAGGCCCCCTCGTGGAATCGGGGAATAGGACTCCTTGAAATGGATCTCAACGACATACTCAGCAAGGGAGGTTTTGATCCGGAAACCTGTTTGGTTCTGCGTCATCGCCCTCCTCAGCGAGAGTTCAATCGGCTTCTTCCTCGATTGGTCGTTCAGAGGCCAGAGGTCTTCAACTGCTATCAACAGACTCAAAGTCCGAATTGTGAAAAGCAGATGAAACGCGCGACACACGTGGTGTCCTTGATCGGACATGAGCCGGGAAAAGCCGTCTACGTAGGGCTCTACGAGGTCGCCTCCTATTACGAGATTCCTGCAAAGGAATTTCTCCAGATGCCTGTTGTGCAAGAGGAGAGAAAGCTTCGTGGACTGGAGAATGAGAAGTTCAAACCTCGTTCCGTCACTTGGTTCGATCTCAAGTTGCTCGACTTTCATCGAGAATGGCAAGGCAAATTAGTTGTCGGATGGGTTTCGGAACTGTCTTGGAGTCGATGGGCAGCCAAGAACACGTTTTCAGTGCAGTCGATCCGGGATGAGTCACTGTTTTCAGAAAGGATCCCCGATTGGCGAGAGATTGTTTTGTCCTGGAATGAACTTCAGTTGCTTTCGAGTTCGTGGAGAGAGGCATTACGGCAATGGCGAGGAATCTATTTCATCCTGGATAGTCACTCGGAACGAGGCTACGTCGGAGCGGCTTATGGGGCAGACAACATCCTGGGGCGCTGGTTGAACTACGCCAAGACTGGGCATGGCGGCAATCGCTGGTTGATGGACTGCAAACCAGAGAATCTGAGGTTCAGTATCTTGGAACGCCTTTCACCGGATATGTCGCCGGAAGAAGTCATTGAGAGAGAGGGCTCGTGGAAGAAACGGCTGCATACTCGGGAATTCGGCCTGAATGGCAATTGATTGGCCAATCGAGCCCACGGCACGCCTGACGCCAGAATTCTGACGAATTCTGCTACGGGCCGTTGGGCGGCAGCTTCACCCAATCCGGCAAAAATCGACAAACCTCTCCAGTCCCGTGCAGTTTTCGCCGATACAACCGGTACAGATCGTTCGTCTTCCGCCCGCAATCGGCAGAGATGGTGCATTGGCGAGGGAAAAACCTAGGTTTTCGGCAGGTCCTGCACCTGTCGGAACAAAATTGTCGTTTCGCTCTACGTGAATTTCGGAGGGGACAGGTAACTTCCTCGTCGGTGCGGAAACCACTGGTTGACGGGACCGACCGCTGGACGATCGCCGTTGGCACAGATCGTTCGAGGTCCACTCCGAACGACGTCTCGGATGGACGACATGTCCCGACCTCATCTGCCTTGCCCGTATGACACTGGCGCAGGCTCCGTGGCCAGATGATTCCGCGTCTCCAAACTTGGGTTCGTGTCCAATTTTCCGCATGAGGCGGAAGGAGGATTCACAATGAAGAAGTGTGTGCTCAGCGCTGCCGTCCTGGGTCTGCTCGTCCCCGCGATCTACGCGATGGATGGAGCAGCCGAACCGGCAGTCGAAATCGAAGTCCCGGCTGTGGAAACACAGGTCGAGGTCGAAGTCACGGTCGCTTCGGAAGAAGTGCCCGTGGAAGAACTGAAAGTGGACGTTGAAGCCGTCGAAGTCGAAATCGACCCAGCTGTGACGTTCCTGGCCGTGGAAGGCGTCGAAGGGGAAGCTCCCGAAGTCGCCTGCGATCTGCCTCCCGTCGACAAGATCACCACCGACGAGATGGTCGAGTTTCGCACTATAGAACTCCCCATTGAAGGTGAAGCCATCGAAGGTGAACCGGAAATCGCCGTGTGCTTCGAAGGTGACCCGTCTCTGATGTTCCGCTGCGGAGTCGTTGTCGGTGAAGGTGTGGAAGGGGTCGAAGGCGGCGAGCCGATCATGTACA
>CAIOHW010000201.1 GCA_903858195.1 Oligoflexia bacterium
CTCTCCAGAACCCGCCCAAAAGCCATTGATGACAATGGCTTACACCCCCATCACCCCCTCTCAAACACAAAGACGCTGCAGGTAAATCCGCTGTCTTCCAGGTCCGTTTTCCGAGCGAGCCTAAATCTCTTGTCCTCAAAGAAGAGGAGGTACTGCTCACCGGCAACCACCACATGGAGTGGACTTTCTTTACCGCAGCGTCCAGCTCATCCCGCGCGATGTGCGGAAACACATAGACCGCGGTGATGAAATCAAATCGAGTCTGCGTCTCGACCTTCAGGAAAGGAACAGGGTGGGCCGTCACCGTGACCCCTTCGGGGAGCGAAAGACCCGTGCCCTTGAAGAAGCTAAAATTCTTTTCCGACGGCTCGCACCCTTCAATGACCGGCTCGCTCCGCGGAGATCCCTTTTTGATCAGACTCCGGATCAAACTCCCGATGCCGAACCCGATATCAAAGAACTTCAGCCTCGCCGTTCTGAAGGTACAGAAAGTCTTTGTCGCTCATGCCAGGGAATGAGGGGATGGTCGGGATTTCGGCCACCGCATTGCTGGATTCGGCTGAGCGCAAGGGGTGGCCCCAGGCCTTTGCTCGGGCCCGGCTCTATCCAGAGCTTGCCACCTCACAGTGACAGATGAGGTCAGAGCCTCGGTGACGGGCGCTCGACTCGCGCGCCCCCATGCTAAAATATCTGCATGAGAGTCGTTCTGATCTGCCTGATTGCCCTGGTCTGCGGATGTGCCCCTGCCCAATCGCAGGACTCTCCCAGGGTCAAGATCCTCTCGGCCCCTGACGGTGCCAGATGCTACGCGATCTTGCAGGGCGATGAGGTGAAAGGAGGCAACTGCGTGCCGTGATGTCGGGCGAGGGATGTGTCCTCGCCTCCTCGTGAGGGCGCCCCAACCCCTGACGCCGGTCTTCGCATTTTCGTCGAGCACAGCTGGCGAGTTCTCGCCTGCGATCTCTGGATGCGACAACAGACTGAGATCCTGACCTGCCCGGATGAAATCGGTCCAACTTGAATGTTGGGTTGGGCCATCATAGGGAGGTCAAATGCCTAGAAAACGTCATCAAGCCGAAGAGATCATTCAACATCTTCGCACCGTCGAGATCGAGCAGAGTAAGGGCCTGAGCCTAGAAGAGATCGCCCGCAAGATCGGGGTCACCACAGTCACCCTGGCCCGCTGGAGGCAGGAGTTTGGAGGTCTCAAGGTCGATCAGGCCAGACGCCTGAAGGAGCTTGAGCAGGAGAACGCCCGGCTCAAGAAGATCGTCGCCAATCAGGCCATCGACATCGATATCCTCAAGATTGCCGCCTCGGGAAACTTCTAAGCCCGGCGCGCAGGAGAGACTGTATTGGAGCCGCACGGACGCGGCTTCACGTCTCCGAGCGTCGGGCGTGTCGAGTCTTGGGCCAGCTGCGCAGCACGCAGCGATATGTGCCCATCAAGAATCAGGATCAGGACCGGCTGCGTTCACGAGTCCTTGAAATCGCCGCGCAGTACGGTCGCTACGGCTACCGTCAGGTCACCCGTCTCCTCAATCTCGAGGGTTGGAATGTCGGACACGATCGGGTTTACACCATCTGGCGCGAGGAGGGTCTACAAGTGCCACAAAAACAAACCAAAAGAGCTCGCCTCTGGCTCACGGATGGCTCGTGCATCCGACTTAGGCCCGAGCGTCCGAACCATGTCTGGTCGTACGACTTTGTCGCCGAACGAACGCATGATGGCAGACCCATCAAAATTTTGAATGTCATCGACGAGTTCACGCGCGAGTGTCTCACCTCGGTCGTGATGCGACGAATCCGATCGCAAGAGGTAATCCTGATCCTCGCGGATCTCATGATCCAGCGTGGATGCCCCGCCCATGTGCGATCGGACAACGGCCCAGAGTTCATCGCAAAGAATCTCATGAAGTGGTTCAAGCAGCTGGAAGTCCAGCCGCTCTTCATCGAGCCAGGTTCACCCTGGGAGAACGGCTACTGCGAGTCGTTCAATGGCAAGATGAGGTACGAGCTCCTTGACGGAGAAGTCTTCTTCAGCCTCAAAGAAGCTCAAGTTGTGATCGAGAACTAGCGACAACACTACAACAAGGTTCGCCCGCACAGCAGCCTTGGGGGCAGGCCACCCGCCCCGGAGACGAAGCAGCCTGATCTTAGAATTCTTTCTGCCTCGTGACTAACATTGGCGGTGGTAGCAAAAATTCCGGCTGGTCA
>CAIOHW010000202.1 GCA_903858195.1 Oligoflexia bacterium
AAACCAGGAGGGCATCGAGGCGGGATAGTTCAGAGGCCCCCAAAGCACGGCTGCAACGATCCCCACTGAAAGCCGAAAGGCACCCGAGCGAGCGGCGATAATTCCAACCAGCAGAGCTCCGGCCACCCAGCCATGGAACTGACGCAGCTGTCCCACTCCGGACCCAAACACTCCAAACACCCCGGCATGGAGGTAGGACAAAAGTCCGGAGTACATCTCGTCAAAATCTCGGTGAGGTACTTCGCCACGCAATACGCGCTCCGCGCTCTGCCCCAATAGCCCCTCGTCGTGATCAATCCACCCCGACAAAAAGAAGACGCGGCAGTAAGCAACCAGCGCCAACAGGCCCAGGACCTCAAGAGCCCGCCTCACCGAGATCACGCGCAATGGAAGCACAGAGACACTCTAAGCCGGGCCAAAAAAAAAGCAAAACCCCCCGGAAGCATCGCTTCCGAGGGGTCTGAACACTCGCATTCCTGCGAATTACTTCTGTTCCTTCGCCTTGCGCTCCTGATGCTTCTTCACCATTTCTTCCTGCACGTTGCGGGGAACCGGTGAGTACTTCAGGAACTCCATCGTGAACTCGCCCTTGCCCTGGGTGGCGGAGCGCAGGTCGGTGGAGTAGCCGAACATTTCGGTGAGCGGCACTTCGGCTTCGATGATGCAGTAGCCTTCGTTCGTTCCGCTGTTCACGATCATGCCGCGGCGCTGGTTGATCTGGCCCATGACCGAGCCCTGGAACTCTTCCGGAGCCGAGGTCTCAAGCTTCATCATCGGCTCAAGAACCACTGCGCCGGCCTTTTCGTAGGCTTCGCGGAAGCCCATGATGGCGGCGGTACGGAACGAGAGTTCGTCCGAGTCGACGTCATGGTAGGCGCCGTCGTTGATCGTCACGCGAACGCCAACGATCGGGAATCCGATCAGACGGCCTTCCTTGACGGCTTCCTGGAAGCCCTTGTCACAGGCTGGGATGAAGTTGCGCGGAATCACGCCGCCGACGATGTCGTCGACGAACTCGTAATTGACGGCAGCATCCGCCGGCAGCGGCTCAAGGAGACCGGCCACACGGCCGAACTGGCCCTTACCGCCGGACTGCTTCTTGTGCGTGTAGTTGAACTTGGCCGACTGGGTGATGGTCTCACGGAAGGCGACCTGCGGCTTACCCACCACGCACTCACAGTTGTACTCACGCTTGATGCGCTCGCAGTAAATCTCAAGGTGGAGCTCGCCCATCCCGCTGATGATGGTCTGTGCGGACTCTTCGTCACGGTGCACGCGGAAGGTGGGGTCTTCCTTCGTGAACTTGTTGAGCGCCTTGGAGAAGTTGGCCTGGCCGGACTTGTCCTTGGGAGCGATTGCGAGCGAGATCACGGCGTTCGGAACGAACATCGAGGTCATGGTGTACTTGACCTTGCCGTCCGTGAACGTGTCACCCGAGGCGCAGTCCACGCCGAACATGGCAATAATGTCGCCTGCCTTGGCTTCTTCGATGTCATTCATCTCGTCAGCGTGCATCTGCACGAGACGCGGAACCTTGACCTTCCTGTCGTTGACGGCGTTGAAGATCACATCCCCCTTGCGGACGGTGCCGGAGTAGATGCGCATGTAGGTCAGCTGACCGTAACGGCCTTCGTCGAGCTTGAATGCCAGGGCAACGAGCGGAGCCGAAGGATCGGACTTGAGAACGATCTTCTCTTCGTTGTTGTTCTGGTCGAGGGCGATGTTCTCGCGCTCGGTCGGATTGGGGAGGTAGTACGTGACAGCGTCGAGGAGCAGCTGCACACCCTTGTTCTTGTAAGCCGAGCCCATCATCACAGGAGTGAAGTTGAGCGAGAGGGTGGCCTTGCGGATTGCGCCGCGGAGCTGTGGCACGGAGGGGTCCTGGCCCTCGAGGTACATCATTCCCACTTCTTCGTCGAACTCGCCGACGGCTGCGATGAGCTCTTCACGAGCCTTCTTGCAGTTTTCGAGGATGTCGGCCGGGATCGCCTCTTCGCGGATATTTTCGCCGTTGTCGCCGTCGAAGTAGAAAGCGCGCATGGTGACGAGGTCAACCACGCCCTTGAACTGGTCTTCGGCACCAATCGGGTAGGTGATCATGTGAGCGTTGTGCGAGAGCTTGTCGCGAAGCATCTGCATGCCGCGGAACGGGTTTGCACCGGCACGGTCCATCTTATTGATGAAGCAGATGCGGGGAACCTTGTAGCGCTTCATCTGGCGGTCGACGGTGATCGACTGCGACTGCACGCCTGCGACCGAGCAGAGCACGAGCACGGCGCCGTCCAGCACGCGGAGCGAGCGCTCGACTTCGATCGTGAAGTCGACGTGTCCGGGAGTGTCGATCAGGTTGATGTTGTAGTCCTTCCACATGCAGAAGGTGGCAGCCGACTGAATCGTGATGCCCTTTTCGCGCTCGAGATCCATGAAGTCCATGGTGGCGCCCACCTGGTCCTTGCCCTTCACTTCGTGGATGGCGTGGATTCGCTTGGTGTAGAACAAGATGCGTTCAGAAAGGGTGGTCTTGCCCGAATCGATGTGGGCGGAAATACCGATATTTCTGACTTTTTCGAGAGAAACGGGCGCTGCCATTGAGGGCTCCTTGGACGTTACCTTGGGCGTTACCTAAGTCGTTAAACGATGCCGCGGTATTAAACGCAGGCAGCAGTCCGAAGCAAGCGAAAACTAGACTGTTTTTGGTCCAGTATTGGCGCTATAGGTGATTCCTCCCTATGAACAAGAAGCTGCTGTGGGTGGACCTGGAGATGACCGGCCTCGACGACCTAAAGGATTCGATCCTGGAAGTCGCCGCAATCGTGACCGACGTGGAGCTCAAACCTCTCGAGGAGTACCACCGGGTGGTCTTCCAGACCCCGGAAGTCCTCGAGAACATGAACGATTGGTGCAAAAAGACCCACGGCGAAAGCGGTCTCACCGCCGCCATCCCCTCGGGCACCCCTCTGGCCCAGGTCGAAAAGGACCTTCTGGCGCTCATCGGCAGGCACTTTTCCGAAAAGGAGCGTCCGGTTCTCTGCGGGAACTCCATCGGCAACGACCGTCGCTTCATCGACCGCTGCACTCCGGAGCTCGCAGGCCGCCTGCACTACCGAATGATCGACGTGAGCTCCTTCAAAGAGGTATTTCGGGACCGATTCAAGATCGAATTCAAGAAGAAGAACGCCCATCGTGCGGTGGATGACATCCTCGAGTCCATCCGGGAGCTCGAACACTACCTGAGCTTCGTGAAGATCCCGACATGAGCCCGAAACGCGAGCGCCCGTCCTTCGATGCGATCTACCTGCAGCTTGCCCGAGTGCTTGCCGCCCGTTCGACCTGCGAGCGACTTCAAGTGGGTACGGTGATCACGACGACCGATTATCGAAAGGTGCTTGCCGTGGGTTACAACGGCAATGCCACCGGCCTGCATAACGGCTGTGACCGCAACGAGCCCGGAAACTGCGGCTGTCTTCATTCCGAAGAAAATGCGGTCATCAACTGCGACGCCCCACGCGCCACTGAGAAAGTGGTGTTCGTCACCCACCTGCCGTGCATCCAATGCGCCAAGCGGCTGATCAACCTCGGAAACGTTCGTAAAGTGGTCTACTCCGAGGAGTACCGACTGCGCGACTCCGTGGCCGTGCTCGAGTCAGTGGGAATCGAAGTCGTTCGGGGCCAGGGCATTTCCGGAGACCTGATGAAATGACCCGTCTGCTCTTGCCCTTCATGCCCTTCATGATTTTGGCGGCGGGAGTACTTTCCGGCTGCGCCCACACACCCCTCCCATCCGATTCAGCCGGAGCTCTCCCGGCCGCCTCTCCCCCTGCCGCGCGGCGTTTTCTCACGATGGAAGAAGCGCGCGACCGCTCGAGGCAGGTCGGACAGGTCCGCTACGTCCTGTTCTTCGGCGTCGACGGCACGCACGACGACTTTGAGGGACGGGCGGTCATCTCGTTTTACTGGCGCGGTAGAAACGGCGCCGCAAAGCCTCTTTTCATCGACTTTCACGGCGGCGCCCTCCAATCGCTCAACATCAACGGTGCGACCCAGTCGGCCGAGACGATCCTGGAAGCTTACGACGGATCCAGGATCGCACTGCCCGAGTCCCGCCTCGTCCTCGGCACGAACCGCATCGAAGTCGCCTTCACCCATTCCTACTCGAGTAACGGCACGGGACTGCACCGGTTCGTCGATCCCGAGGACAAGCAGGTCTACCTCTACTCGCAGGCTGAGCCTTTCGACGCCAATCGCATCTTTCCCTGTTTCGACCAGCCCGATCTAAAGGCCACGTACGAGCTCACCGTCGAGGCGCCCGAGAGCTGGGCGGTCATCTCGAACATGGCCGAGCGCGAGGTCACGACCTTCGACCAGAAGTCGAGCTGGCAGTTTCCACCTTCGCCGCTTTTCAGCAGCTATCTCTTTGCGCTGCATGCCGGCCCCTATGAGGTCTGGAAGTCCGAGAAGGAAGACATCCCGCTCAGGCTCTATGCACGTGAGTCACTCAGCAAGCATGTCGATGCACGCTCCTGGTTTGCGATCACACGCGCCGGGCTTGCCTTCTTCGGCGAGCGGTTCGGGATCCCCTATCCCTTCGGGAAGTACGACCAGGTGATCGTCCCCGAGTTTCCGTCAGGGGCCATGGAGAATATCGGTGCCGTGACCTTCTCGGAAGACTGCGTCTTCCGCTCAAGACCGACGAGCGCGCAGCTCAAGGGCTGCGCCGACACCATCCTGCATGAGGCGGCCCACATGTGGTTTGGCAACCTCGTCACCATGCGCTGGTGGGACGGTCTCTGGCTGAATGAGAGCTTTGCGACCCATGCGGCCTCATGGGCGATGGAGCACCTGGCAACTGAAGACCCCGAGGTCAGGCGCCTCTCCTGGGCTGCTTCGGTGCGTGAGTCATCCGGCCGCGAACTCATGAACGAAAAGCTCTGGGCGTATTTCGCGGATCGCTCGCGCAATACCCATCCGATCGAGATGGCCGTTCCCGATTCACAGGCTGCCGAAACCGTTTTCGATGGCATCACCTACGCCAAGGGAGCTGCAGTCCTCAAGCAGCTCGTAGCCCTGCTCGACGAAGAGGATTTCCTCGAGGGCCTCGGCCGCTATTTCCAGGTCTTTGCCTACCGCTCAGCTACGACTTCACACTTTCTCAAGGCTCTCGAAGAGGCCTCCGGTACCCCGCTCGGTGATTGGCGCAGGCAGTGGCTCGAGACTCCCGGCATGAACCGGATCGAAGCCGAATGGAGCTGCAACGAAGAGACAGGCCGGCTCGACTCGCTCGCACTCATCCAGGCAGGCCAGCCCAACAGGCGACACCGCACCCGGGTCGAACTGATGTATGGCGACGGCTCTCCCCGCAGCGAGTCGCACTCTACCGGCCGCACGCGCCGTGGGCTTCCACCCCCTCCCAAGACGGAAGACTGGGTGAAGCTTGCCGACGCGCGGACTGAGGTTCGCTCAATGCTGGGCGCACGATGCCCCGACTTCGTCCTTCCGAACTCGGGCGACCACGACTACGCGCTCATGGGGCTCGACCCGCGATCCAGGTCCTACCTCCGCAAGAACCTCTCGAAGGTCCGATCGCCCATGGTACGTGCGCAGGTCTGGGCAAGCCTCTGGCACTCCCTGCTCTGGGATGGACTGCCTCCCGCCGAGTTTGCCGATTGGTTCTGGGCCCACGGTGCTACGGAGCGCGACCCGCAGTTGCTGAAGTCCCTGCTCAGGCGAATGGCTTCGGGTTCCCCTGCGATGCCCTCGCTCGTGCGCTGGACCCCTGATGCGTCAGTGCGCGAAGGCATCCTCTCGAGGCTCGAGACTCTCGCGCGAAGCTCGCTCCAACGCACGGCAGGGTCTCCTGACGTGCAGCGCGCCTGGTGGGAGCTTGCCCTGCTCTCGACGCGCGACGCGGCCTGGCTCGAGGCGCTCCTGGACGGCAAGATGAAGATCGTGGGGCTCATGCTCGAGCAGGACCGCAGATGGGAGATCCTTCGCGCCTGGGCGAGGTTGCCCGGACATGACGCAGCATCGCTGACACTGAGGCTCGAGTCCGAGCTCAAGCGCGACTCTTCGGACGAGGGCCGAAGGCAAGCGCTCGGGATCGAGGCTTCAGCCGGAAGTCCTGAGGCCAAGGAAGCCGCTTTTGAAAAGGCAAGGACCGCCGGACTCAACTTCGCCCAGCTTGAAGCGCTGGCTTCGGGCTGGCAAACGCTTGGACAAGAAGGGCTCACCGCAGCCTACGAGGAGCGGTCCCTGGGCGCCCTGCTTGAGCTTTCGACTTCGAAGACCCAAGACGAGGCTGCGACTTTCGCTCAGGCCTTTGTTCCCCGGACCTGCACGCCCGAAGGGCTCAGGAAGGTCGAAGCCTTCATGAAGCAATACGCCAAAAGGCTTCCTCCGGCCGTGACCCGCAGCCTGAATGACTGGCTCGATGAAGAGGAGCGTTGCACCCGGATCAGGGCCCGCGCAGCCTCGGCTCAATCCCTGATCTCAAGCACCACGGGGCAGTGATCCGAGCCCGGAACCTCGGGCTGGTGCCGGGTGCGAACAAGCCGGTCTTCGAACTCGCGATTGACCCAGAAATAGTCGAGCCGCCATCCGATGTTGCGCTCCCGCACACCGGGGCGATTGCTCCACCAGGTGT
>CAIOHW010000203.1 GCA_903858195.1 Oligoflexia bacterium
GTGAAGGACCTCGCCTCGCGTTCGGCTTCATCCGAGTGCTCTTCGATCAAGCCATACTCGGCTGCGATCATCTGCACGTCGGCCGTCGCCGGAAGCGACGCACCATAGACCTCGATGACCTCGGCAGTCACCCGATGGGGGCCCTCTTCGTGGAATTCCAGCGAGCACCGAATCCAGTCGCCCGCCTGCGCCCTTCCGGCCCCCATGGGCAGATAGACCTCCTCGCGGGCGCGCTTGCGTTCGTAAACGACGAATCCACCACGTGCCGACCCCCTGCCAGGCGACTGCATCGGACTGTAGCGACCCACAAGCTCCCGAAAGCGGTGCTCAAGCACCACGAGCTTTCGGATCTCGCCTCGGCTGCCGATTTCGACTTCGACGCGGTCCCCATGGAACGTGCTGTCAGCCAGGTGCGGGGGAAGAAAGAGGTCCTCGAGCTTGCGGTTCTCGAACTGAACGAACCCAAACCCCTTGCGATTCTTGTCGACCGTACCCCGGAGCGTGCGGCCCTCCAGGCCCTGCGAAGCGCGGGCGGGCCTTCTCCCCGGACGCTCCGGCCGCTCCGGGCGCCTCGAGTGGCGCTCCTTTCGTTCTGGGCGCTCTGGTCGCTCCTGCCGCCCGGTCGCTGCCGGCGGTGAAGCGCCCTGCCCACCGAACGAGTGAACTTTTCCCGACCGGTCCTTGAACGAAAAGCCAGAACCCGAAGCGGGAGGCCTCTTGCTGGAAGAGGACTCTCGTTTCGGGTTCTTGGAGTGCTTTGGGGGTTCGGATCGCTTGGGCATGGTATGCCAAGTTTACCTGAAAGGCTTCCCCGACACCAACCGAGACCGATTAAATCCCGCGGGTTCGGAGCACCTTGAGCTGCACGTTGCGGGTCTCGTAGCAGTTCTTCTGGATGCTCATGCCCACGCGGAGCTGACCGGTCTGACTCACGGTGATCATCTGTCCGATGGGTAGGTCGAAGTAGCCGTCGTTCACGGACCCCTTCATGACCGAACTCGCGTTCTGTTCGTTACTGCAGTCACCGATGAACACGCCCCAACCGATATCTCCGTAGCGAATCTCGCCCATGAGCTCGACCTGGTCGCCTGCAAGCAACTGGGGTCCCCACCAGGCGTACTGCGTCTGAGCGGCGCTCGGCAGATAAGGAATATTGGACTGGCCCGAGTAACTCACCGCCGGCAGCAGGTTGCAGTAGCGTACGTCATGCGTGGCGCTATAGGGCTGCGGCAGGCTGCACTGATCATTGGTGTAGCCGTAGTTGTGCGAGCCCGGCATGCACTGCCGAAGGTAGGGGTTGTACACCTGGCCCACGGGACACTGGGGCGTGGGAGGAATCGGCGGCACGGGATTCACCCAACCGTCGTTGCCCGAGTTGTTTCCGCAGGCTGCGGCCAAGGATCCGGCAACCATCATGAGTGAAAGCTTCTTCATTGCTTTGAGCATATAAACTCCGTTGCCACCCATTGTTCACGCAGTGTGCCAAAGGCCCTGGGCCCTAGAACGCGTAAAAATGGCAACCGAAGCCCCAAACCCAGGACAGGGTGTCTAAAGTCTAGACAGCTGACCAGTAGTAGACGCCGCCCTGGCCGCGAGACTCAGTGATGTGCACCTCGATCCCGAGCACCAGGCCCTGGAGCAGGGCCGGGTCAAGCCTCTGCCTGAACCGGTCACAAAACTCCTGCGCCAGAGTCTCGGTGGCGATGTTCTCAAGGGGAAGCAGCACGACCTCTTCCGAAGGAATGACATAGCGCTTGCCGCAGAGCCTGAAATCGAGCTCGCTTGCACTCCTCGAGTCCACCTTAAAGTGAGGGCAATTCTCGGCCAGAAGCAGGCGATCATCCCACTCCTTGCACTGGGCGTTGAGGGCGGTCTTGACCACCCCGAAATCGAGAAAGGATTTAAAACCGATCTCCGAAAGATCGAGTGCCACGGTCACCTGGAAGTTGTGGCCATGCAGCCGCTCCTTGGTGCCGTCCGGAAATACGGTCATATGTGCAGCTGAAAACTTGTGCGCGTCCTTGCCTACGTAAATGCGGTGGCGAGAAATTCGAGCATTCATGCGAGGACCCCTCCGTCGATGACAAAACTCTGTCCGGTGACGCCTGACGCGGCATCTGAAGCGAGATACGCGGCCATCTGGGCAATCTCGACAGGCTCGATAAACCGGCCGAGAGGGACGCTCGTCTTGAGCGAATCCTCCGTCATCCCGAGCTCAGACAAGCGTCCATGGGCCATGTCGGTTCGCGTCCAGCCCGGGCAGATCACGTTGACGGTGATCCGCCTCGAGGCGACGGCATGAGACATCGAGCGCGTGAGCCCCAAAACTGCGTGTTTTGCCGCACAATAGGCCGTGGTATCAGGTACGCCCTTCAAGGCCAGCACGGATGCAATGTTGATGATCCTGCCACCGTCATTCATCGAGGCCAGTGCGTACTTTGAAAAGTAGTATGAGCCATTGAGGTTCACATTGATGATCTCGTGCCAGCACGAGTCGTCATCCTCGGGGGCGAGTGAATTGGTCCCGCCGAGCCCGGCATTATTGATCAAAACATCGATCTTTCCGAGCGCCGCGACCGCGGCCGAAACACCTGCTTTGACCTGATCTCGATCCGCCACATTGCAGGCAAAGGCAAAATCAGGGTTTCCGTTTCGGGCGCCCTCCAGGGTGGTGGCACAGGCTGCCACCTTGAAGCCAAGCCCCTTGAAATGCTCCACCATCGCGAGACCCATGCCCCGTGACCCGCCCGTGATCAGAACGACCTTTTGTCTGGCTGCCATGTTGGGGGTATAACACGTTTAAATGACGAACTGGATTTCTGTGTCGACAGTGCTGGGCGGAACCTCGGTGATCTTGGGTGCATTTGCCGCCCACGGACTCGAAGGCCGCGTCGAAGAAAAAGCCATCGAATGGATGCGCACCGGCTCGCACTACCAAATGGTGCACGCCCTGGCGCTCCTGGGCTGGGCCCTCTGGCGTGCCGAGCGCGGCGGGCAGACCTCCCCATTTGCGGGGTGGTGCTTCCTCGCGGGCACGCTCATTTTCTCGGGCACGCTCTACGCGATGACGTTCGGAGCACCGCGCTGGCTGGGCGCGATCACCCCGATCGGAGGCTCACTGCTGATTGCAGCCTGGTTTGCCTTTGCCTATCAGGCGCTCAAGAGCTGAAAGGCCACCCAGGCAAAGCTTGCCACAGCGATGCCGATGCTCCATCGGCGCATCGAGCGCTTCTCGAGCAATGCCCCGCGACGCTTCATCTTCTTTTCGAGCATCCGGTGCCTGCGGGAGTCCGCGCTATGAAGCTCACTTGAGAGATCGGAGTTTGCGAGCAAGAGGGTCGTAGACCCACCTTCTTGCGCGGGCTTTTGAACCTCGGTCGAGAGCGTGGCTTCGACCCCCTTCAGGGCAACGATTTTTCGGTACATCGTTGCATCCTGGCTGCCTGCAGGCTCATGCGCCTGCTGCTGGGTCAGGATCAGGCGCTGATCGCCGACCTTGATCACATCATTCAAGAGCAGCCTTCTGCGGCGCTTGGGCATGATCGGCACGCGGTTGACCTGCGTGCGGTTGGTCGAATCGAGATCCTCGACAAAAATGTCGCTCCCCACGAGGTGGAAGCGGCAATGCACGCGCGAGATGAGGGGATCGTGATCGAAGCGCAGGCTTCCTTCGGATCGCCCGATGGTAAAGCCATCTGCAATCGGAACGAACTTCTTGTTCTGGTCGTGATAGAGAAAAAGTGCGCGCATCGTCGACTCCTCGCTCCCCTGATCTTGGGGGCCTGGTTTCAGCCTACGTACCGCACCCATTCACAGTAACATCAGTGCAATCGCTGTAAATTGTGTCACCGCTGACGTGTCAGAGTCGACACACCCAGAGCGACCAAAGCGGCACTGTGACGAGCGAGAGCGGGATACTGAGTCCCACCATCAGGCGCGCAAGCTCTGGCTCCAGTCCCTGATCAGCAGCCACCACGCCTCCGGTGATCTGCGAGGCCATGGCAGCCTCCAGGAGCAGCGTTTGGAGCACGATGGGCTCCACCCCGCCTGCGGCACGCGCAAGCGCCGGATAAAGCGCGACCATGAGCGCCGGAAATGCAACGAGCTTCAGGGCAAGCCCTGTGGCGAGCGGCATGCGGATGGCCTGCTTCTTTATGGCTCTCAGGCTCATCGACATCCCCACCGAGAGCAGTGCTGCAGGCGAAAGGCTCCAGGCCAGAGCTCCCAGCAGCGAATCCAGCCAGGCTGGAAACGGCACGCTCGAGAGCAACAGGGCCGAGACCAGCGCAATGAAGGCAGGAAAGCGAATCGGTCTGAGCAGAAACGAAAGGCCTGTGCCGGGACTCTTACGAGCATGGGGCGACACGGTTTGTGCAAATGGAACGCCCACAAGCGAGAGCACGAGAAAACTTCCGAGCTGGTCTTGGAGCACTCCCGTTGGGAGCGCAGCAGGGCCGAGCACGGCCTCCAGAAGCGGAAGGCCAACAAACGAAGTGTTGCCCAGGCCCACGGTCATGACCAGCGCGCCCCAGACCGTGCGGCTCCATCCCATCGCGCGTGAAAGCAAAGTCACGACCATGAGTGCTAAGAAGAACTGGAGCCAGGGCTGGCTTGCCGGAAGCAGGATCTGCGGATCCGAAAAAGAGATGGAAGGAAGCGAGTGAATCTTGAGCAGCACGAGCGAAGGGAGCGCAACCCGGATCACCCAGCGATTGAGCCACAGCGAGAGTGCAGCCGCCCTCCGCTCTCCCACGCGAGACTTTCGAAAGGCGTAGCCCGCAGCAAGCAAGGCGAGCAGAATCGTGATCTTCAAACTCCGTCGAGCCCCCAGAACCAGATGGCGCTCTCGGCAAGTCTTTCGGCGGAAGGACCCAAGGGTAGCATGAGGCACGCACTCTCACGGACGGCAGTAGACCCGACTCGTGCCGAGAGGACTGAGCCCGGACCCATGATCTCGGCCGATGGGTCAATCGAATGGGCCCAGCGCATGATCATCGCGAGAGCTTCGCCCTCACCCCAGAATTCATGGAGCTGAAGGCCCAGATCCATGCCGCGTCCGAATGCCCCGTAGGCAACGAGTCTTCCTTGGCCGTCGAGCACCCGGGCCCAGTGCGTGTTTTTATGCTCCGAGATCCACTCGCGGTCGGAGGGCACAAGCTCCACCCCTCCAGAGTGATCGCGGGCCTGCTGCATGAGCGGCAGAATCGTGGCGTCAAAGCCCTCTTCGAGCCTGAGCGCTGATGGAGCGCGCGAGCCCCCCTCGAGCAGAGGGGCAATCGGAGCTCGAAGCTGCACGCCCCGACTCTTGAAGCCGAGCCGACTGTATAAAGGAGAATCGGTTCCCCAAAGCACGACCGCATCGAGCTCGAGCCTGCGTGCCCGCTCGATGAGCGCCTCCACCAGAAGGGAAGCCACTCCCTGACCTCGCAGGCTGGGGTGGGTGGCCACCCCCCCGACTCTGGCCACACGAAGCCTCGGGCCGCCCGGAACTTTCCAGACTCCGGTGACCAGTCCTGCGCAGGCGACGATCCCGTCGCCGGAGCGAACGGCAAGCCACTCGGCATCGGGCCGGTGCCTCCAGATCGGGAAGTCATCAAAAAAAGAGCTGCCCGCCGGGACGGGAAAACATTCGGCCAGCAGCCGCTCAACCGAATCAGCGCCAACCTTCTGAAGTCTGAAGTCTTCGGGGCTCGTCATTTGAATCGATTATCTCCGGGACATGGGGATGCGTCACTCGGAACACGCCGGTCGGCACTTCATTCCCCGGCAGGATCTGCCGATAGGTAAAAAGTCTGGAGGAACGTTTGCGTGTCAAAAAAACATAAGTTCGATCTCACATGGCTTGTCCACCACGGCTATCTCAAGGATGGCCAGGACCTCTTCTTCGTGAGCGACCCGGCCAAGACCTGCAAGGTGGCCAAGCAGCCCAACGGGGAGTTCAAGGTCACTGTCGGAAAGGAGACCGTCACGGTCCACGCCTTTGCCCAGCGGTGCCTTGGAATGGACCCCCCGGACCACGCTTCCAAGTGGTTCCGGACGGCTGAAGGAAAGACGCTTTATGAGCTCTGGCATGCGGAGGACTCGGTAGAAGCCGCGTAAGTCCCCGAAACTCTGCCAGAAACCACTTAAGCAGGCCTCCTGGAAGAAATTCCGGGATGGCCTGCTTTTTTTTCTTAAGGTCTTTGGCCCTCGCTCCGATCTGTTCTGTGGAAGCCGGAGAGCAAGCAGGGCAAGAAGCTCTGCAAAAGCAGTAAGCCCCCCGGTGGCCCCATAAGACCAAGGATGGTCGATCCCGACCCGCAAGGGCCGAGATGAACAAAACCTTCATGGAGGAAGGTTATGGGACTGAGAATCAACACGAACGTGCCTTCGCTGGTCGCACAGCGAAACCTTCGCAGCACACGTGGAGCCCTAGATAAAAGTCTTGAACGCCTGAGCTCGGGCTCGCGCATCAACCACGCTGGCGATGACGCCGCGGGACTCGCGATCTCCGAAAGCCTCCGGGCCCAGATCCGCGGAATCGGCCAGGCCGAGCGCAACGCACAAGACGGTGTTTCGATGGTGCAGGTCGCCGAAGGCGCCCTGGCCGAGGTCTCCAACCTCCTCATCCGCATGCGTGAGCTTGCGGTTCAGGCAGCATCCGATACGGTTGGTCAGAACGAGCGCCGCTTTCTCGACGTCGAGTTCAAGCAGGCACTCGAAGAAATCGACCGCATCGCCCACAGCACCGAGTATAACGGCGTGCGGCTGCTCGACGGATCCGCGCCCACGTTCGAAATCCAGATCGGCACGAAGAACAACCCCATGATCGACCGGGTCAGGCTCTTTGACGCCGGCTCGAGCGACTGCAACGTCGTGTCGCTGGGGCTCAATCTCACCTCTGTGAATGATAAGCCGGGGGCCCAGAACAGCCTCGGCGCGATCGATCAGGCACTGTCGAGCGTGGTCGCCACGCGCGCTGAGTTCGGAGCCATGCAGAACCGGCTCCAAAGCGTGATCACGAACATCGGTATCAGCAAAGAAAACCTCTCATCGGCCAACAGCCGCGTGAGGGATGCGGACCTCGCCGAAGAAGTCAGCGAGCTCACCAAGAACCAGATCCTCATGCAGGCTGGCGTCTCGGTCCTCGCACAGGCGAACAACGCAATGAAGGGCACTTTGTCACTCCTGGGAGGGGCTGGATGACGTTGAGAGCTGGGGCCGCATGAGCGGACCCCTGAGTGCCTGAGAAAAGTTTTTTACCCGAAGCAACGGCGCTGTCGCCTGAGCTTGTTTCCTGGATGCGGGATTGAGGGGCCCGCGCGCTACGGCCAAGGATTGGCACGAGCGTGCGGCCCCCACCCCTAAAACAGGCGGGTTGTGAAAGTTTGGGACCTTCAGGCCCGGGCGGAATTGTCCGCCGGGGTCACGTAGGATCCGAATCCGCCGGGAGCGGGAATTCCCGTCGGGAAAAATCAGCATGGATGCTGTCTTCGGACACGGCCCACAGGCCTGAGTTCGTCGAGACCACGGAGGGACTGCATATGACGGGAGGCTAAGATGGGACTCAGAATCAATACGAATATCAGCGCAATGAATGCACAGCGCCAGCTCATGGCGACCAAGACCAACCTGGATAAGGCTCTTGAGCGTCTTTCGAGCGGCCACAGAATCAACCACTCGGGTGACGACGCCGCAGGGCTTGCGATCTCCGAGAACCTCCGGGCGCAAACCCGGGGCATGAAACAGGCCAAGAGGAACGCACAAGATGGCATCTCACTGATTCAGGTGACCGAAGGCGGACTGAACGAAATCTCGAACATGCTGATCCGCATGCGAGAACTCGCGATCCAGGCCGCATCAGACACCATCGGTGACACGGAAAGGCAGTTCACGGACCGAGAGTTCCAATACCTGAAGCTCGAAATCGATCGCATCGCAAATGCGACGAGCTTCAACGGAACGCCGGTCTTGAACGGAACAACCGGAGTGCTCGAAATCCAAGTCGGGGTCCACAACAACCCTGTCCTGGACCGAGTGGTCTACAACGGCGAGCGGGCGGACGCGACACTCGATTCGTTGCGGTTGGCGGGAGAGTCCGTCGGCACCAAACAGGGGGCACAGATGACCCTGTCGGTGATCGATGACGCCCTGGCGAACGTGAACTCGGTGCGAGCGGATCTCGGCGCCATGCAGAACAGGCTCCAGTCGACGATCAACAACCTGTCGATCAACGAAGAGAACCTCTCTGCTGCAAACAGCCGAATCCGGGACTCGGATATGGCCGAAGAAGCATCGGAGCTGACCAAGAACAACATCCTCATGCAGGCGGGGATCTCGGTTCTCGGACAGGCCAACAACATGAGCCAGGCAGCCCTCAAGCTGCTCGGCTGAGATTAGGAAGTCGACGGAAGTGAAGCACAGGATCATGGCTGCGCGGTGTTCGGAAGCACAGTAGTTGGCCAGTACCCCCGGGCCTCCCCACCCTAAATGGGAAGGAGGGAGGCCCGAGGGTCGAGATGTAGCAGTAGACGGAAAGAAATTTTGATTTCGGTAACGCGCTTGGGCGGGTGCCCATGGGCGGGAAATCTCCGGAATCGAGGAAGGTCGGCAAGGACGCTGCCGTCCCTAGGGATAGGGGCGGGTCATTACGGAGGAAGACCAATATGAATGGAGGCAAATCCTATGGGACTTCGTATCAATACCAACATCAGTTCGTTGAACGTTCAACGCACGATGAACGCGAACCGGATCAACCTGGACAGGGCACTTGAGCGCCTCTCCAGCGGCAACCGGATCAACCGCGCCGGCGACGACGCCGCGGGACTCGCGATTTCTGAAAACTTGAGAGCGCAGGTTCGAGGCCTCAGACAGGCCAAGCGAAACGCCCACGACGGCATCTCGCTGATCCAGGTCACAGAAGGCGGCTTGAACGAGATTTCGAACCTTCTGATCCGAATGCGCGAATTGGCGATCCAGGCGGCATCCGACACCGTGGGCGACACGGAGCGCGGGTTCACCGATCGAGAATTCCAATCGCTCAAGCAGGAGATCGATCGAATCTCCAACGTCACGAACTTCAACGGAACACCGGTCCTGAACGGTCAGGCAGGGGTCCTCGAGATTCAGGTGGGCACGCACAACAACCCGGTCCTTGACCGCGTGGTGTACAATGCCGACCGGGCCGACTCTTCGCTCGACTCACTCGGGATTTCTGGAGAAACGGTGTCCACGAAACAGGGTGCCCAAATGGTGCTCGGACGAGTTGACGATGCCCTCAATCGGGTCAACTCCATTCGCGCAGATCTGGGTGCCATGCAGAACCGCCTGCAGTCGACGGTGAACAACCTGTCCATCAGCGATGAGAACCTCTCTGCTGCACAGAGCCGCATCCGCGACGCAGACATGGCAGAAGAGGCTTCAGAGCTGACCAAGAACAACATCCTGATGCAGGCTGGCATCTCGGTGCTGGGACAGGCCAACTCAACTAGCCAGGCTGCGTTGAAACTACTCGGCTAAGAATAGGAGTGATCGTGGAAACGGTCCTGATCATTGGTGGAAGTGGGTTTCTCGGGTCACATCTGGCCGCCCGCCTCAAGGGCGGGTACCGGGTGGTGACCACCCGCTTCCGCCACTCACTGCGGATGTCAGGGGTGACGGAATACCCCCTCACGGTGAGCCAGAATGAATGGGCCAAGGAACTGGTCATGGGGATCCAGCCCCAGATCGTGATCTATGCGGCGGGCAGCTGCGACCTCCGTTGGACAGAAGACCCGGAGAACGCAAGGGAGCTCGAACTGCAAAACATCACAGGATCCACCACTCTGATGGCCGCAAGCCAGCTGGTCGGTTCAAGATTCATCTATGTCTCGAGCGCGCTGGTGTTTGACGGGACGAGAGGAAACTACCATGAGTCGGACGTGCTGGTGCCCAACACTGGCTTTGGAAGGTCTAAACTGTCGGCCGAGAACTCGATCCGAAGCCGAGCATTGAATTACCTGCTCGTGCGTTCGGCCCCACTCCTGGGTCGAGGGCCGGCCGGAAATCCTTCCTTGTTGGACCGATGGCTCCACCAATGGGGCCACGGCAGGCCGGTGGAGCTGGATGAGCGGGTTCGGCATTCGTACGCTCCGGTCGAGGAGTTTGCCGACTGGATGGTCCGCTGCATTGAGAGCGGAACAAAAAATCGAACACTGCATTTTGGGGGACTCAGCCGATGCACCGAGCACGAGCTCGGGACGAATCTGGCCAAAAGGCTCGGCGTGCCCGATTCGCTTGTGGTTCGAAAATCCGCCAAGGCCGATGCCCAGATGCGCGACTACTCGCTCAACACCTCAGCATCGGTACGCGCTCTAGAGGTTAAGCCCCTGTTCCTGAAGCAGAGCCTTGATCTGGTCGAGAAGCGCCTGCTGGTTCCCTGAGCGCGCCTTCTTTTGGTCGCGCGTCACGCGCACGAACTCATTGAAATAAAACCGGGCCACCTGCTCGGCCCCAATCTTCTCACCCTGGTAGGTCCAGCTCACATCGCCAAAGGGCCCCACCTGGGCCAAGAGCTCCTGAGACTGTGAGCCCTGCTGGCCGGGTGTGGCCGTGCGCTGGTGCTGGGCAAACTGGATCTGGATCACGCCGTGCGAAGCGTTCGCCACGACGAGCTTGATCTGGTTGCGATAGATCATGAAGTCGGCTGCCGTCTGGGCCACGCTGTAGAGCTTGATCTCCTGAAACCGGCCGCCTGCCTCGGAATACCCGTTAAAGATCCGGAGGTACTCGGTGAACTGCTCGCGCAGATCGGTGAGGAAGCTGATGGTCGCCTCCTCGATGCGCTGCTGCGGGTCCATTGCGTTTCCACCCCCTGCCGCCTGGAGCAGACGATCGGCCTCGGGGTTCAGCTCGCCACGCACCAAGTCATGGATCCAGCCATGGTCGCCTGCGATTTTCCCTGCGATGTTGAGTGATGGGTTGTGGTCTTGAAAGTGAGCCATAAGTCCCCCCTTAGCCCACTGAATAAAAGAACCTCTGGAGCTGCGGAAGTCAAATGGAACCCAGAATCTTGCACGTGGGCGCCGTTTGCCAGCTTTAGGCTTCCCGGTACAAGCCGGGCATGCACACCACTGACAGGGACAGCCCCCTGGGTCATTGACTGTCGGGTCCACATGAAAAATTCCGCAGTCCAGAGGCTCACCCAGTATAGCAAACCCGAATTCCAGAAACCAAGCTCTGTTGCGAGGGGCGATCTCCGGACTAAAATCCTCCCGCTTTACAGGGCCTTAATCCGGTGACACACTCAGTCTCAATGTCCCGGAAAAAGCTCCTCGTTGCAGACGACAGCCTGACTATCCAGAAGGTGATTCGTCTCGCCCTCTCCCACGAGGGATACGAAATTCAGACCATTTCCGAAGGAAACGAGGCCATCGAGCAGATCCTGCTTTTTCGTCCGAGGATCGTGCTGATCGACGTGTCCCTGCCGGGCAAGACTGCCATCGAGGTCAAGGCCGCGATCGACTCCAAGCCCGAGCTCTCGGGCACCCAGTTTGTGCTGATGTCCAGCGCCTTTGAGGCCGTCGATGAGGTCTCCATCGAAAAAGCGGGCTTCACTGCGCGGCTCACCAAGCCCTTTGATCCCGCACACCTGCGAAAGCTCGTCTCGGATGCCTTTGGGTCTGAGGCCGAACCCGCGATGCCCGTTCAGGCCATGCCCTTTCAGGTGCCAAGCCCCCCGCCTCCCCCCTTTCAGCTCAACATCCCCACGCCTCCTCCAGCGGATAACGACTCGGATATCCGGGCCCTGACCCAGTCCACTCTGCAGATGGCTGGGCTTGGCGACATGGACTGGAGCGTGAGCGAGCCCTCTCGCAAGGAGATTCCTGCCTTCGAACTCCCGCCCCTTCCGGCCATGGCCGAATCGCTGGCGCCACCCTCGCTCACCCCGCCCTCACAGATGATGGGAAGCGACGCGACCTCCGCCTACTTTAGCCCGCACCTCGATGCCGACCTGCCTCCGCCTGTGCCAGCGCCGCAGCATGAGGCCTACGCTGTACCGACTGACGAGCTCGAAGCCCTCGTTCGCCAGCAGGTCGAAGCCGCCCTGCTCAAGGTCTCAAAAGATCTGCTGCCGCAGCTTGCCGAAAAGATTCTCAAGCAGGAGATCAACCGCCTGCTGAACGAAATCCCCTGATTTCTTCCGAATAAAGCGAAACCACCGCGCCTTGAGCTTCGACACGAAGTTCTCCGTGCGGCCCCAGTTCGCGCACGATTCCGGTCTGTCGTGCTCCGGCCTCGCCCCACTCCACCTGCGCCCCCGGTTTAAAGGCCGAGTGTTTCCAGAAGATCTCAGACACCCAGCTTGTACCCTCGGTATCGAGTCGTGTGCAGGCGCGCGCAACCGCTCGCGGGACCTCATCCTGAAGCTTCGATAGGAGCTCACCTGAATCGGGCGCGCCAAGCACCTCAAGGAGCGCTGCAGTCTGCTGCTCACTGACTTGCGGAGCAAAGCCCACATTGAGCCCGAGGCCCAGCACCAGAAACGGGGGCTGCCCTCGCTTCTGGCAAACTTCGCACAAAAACCCCGCCAGTTTGCGGCCATCGAGCCAGAGGTCGTTTGGCCACTTGATCGAAAGACCCGACTCGGACCCCGGTCCAAGTTCAGACTGAAGCACTTCCAGCGTGCCCACCGCTGCGGCGATAGCCACCCACGTCCAGTGGTCCGATCGTGCGGGCCTGAGCACCACCGAAAGGTGCAGGTTTCCGGGAGTCGAAACCCACTGATTTCCGCGCCGCCCGCGTCCGCCCGTCTGCCGTTGTGATGAAACCCAGAAACCATGCGGCGCCCCCTGCTCCCCGCGCTCGCGGGCGATGAGCTGGGTGCTTTCGCAGCTCTCCAGCTTCAGGCAGTCGCCACTCTGGATCATGTCCCCACTGCCAGAAGCGACATGTCGAGCGACTTGACCGTATGGGTGAGCGAACCCACCGAGATCACGTGGACTCCCTCCTGCAGGTAGCCCTTGAGATTGTCTTCGTGGATTCCGCCCGAGACCTCGACCGTGACCGGAAGCTTCGATTCGCTCTCGATCAGCTCAAGCGCCTGACCGACCTGTTCGGGCGTGAAGTTGTCGAGAAGGACTCCCTCGACCACGCAGGCAAGCGCCTGCTCCAGCTCGCGCAGGTCACGCACCTCGACTTCGATGCCCAGGCCGTGCGGGGCAAGGCGTCGTACCCCGCCCACCGCGGATGCGATGCTGCCTGCGGCTGCGATGTGGTTTTCCTTGATGAGCACTCCGCCCGAAAGGCTCACACGGTGGGGGTGGCCGCCGCCGGTGATCACTCCGTAGATCGAAAGATCGCGGTAACCGGGAAGCGTCTTTCGCGTCGAGCAGATGCGCGGAGGATGCTTGAGGCCGGCGCCATGCGCCATCCGCACGAGCTTTGCCGTGTGGGTGGCAATCCCGCTCGCAAAGGCGGCGAGATTCAGCGCAGGGCGCTCCAGCGCCAGGATCCAGCGCGTGGGTCCTTCCCACTCCGAGATCACGGTGCCGGGCACCACTCGCGCCCCATCCCGGAGCATCTTGCGCACAATCGGAGCCCCCGACACGCGCTCAAGCGCCGACTCGAGAGCCGCCCCCGCCCAAATGCCATCGGCCTTGGCAACCAACTTCGCCTTGAGCGTCTCTTCGCGCATGCTGCCGCGGGCGGTCCAGTCCCAGGGCCAGCCGTCCTCCTTGAGGCCCGCCTCAAGCGACTGCTTCCAGAAATCCGAGAGCTCGTGGTACGCGTGCCCAGTGTGAGATGTGTGGGAAGTCATGCCACTGGTGTAACGAAAATTTTGGAGAAAATCACATGAATCACCGTGAAGGCCGGGCCGCATCCGGACGCTCAAACGACCAGATCCGTCCCGTCACGATCGAGACCAACGTGAACCGCTACGCCGAGGGCTCGGTGCTGATCAAGGCGGGCAACACCCACGTCCTCTGCACCGCCTCAATTGAAGAGTCCGTGCCGGGCTGGCTCAAGGGCAAGGGGCAGGGCTGGGTTACGGCCGAGTACTCGATGCTCCCGCGCTCCACCCACACCCGCTCCAAGCGCGATCGCGAAAAGGTCTCGGGCCGCACGCAAGAGATTCAGCGCCTGATCGGCCGCGCCCTTCGCGTGATGGTCGATCTCAAGGCGCTCGGTGAGCGATCGATCCTGATCGACTGCGATGTGCTTCAGGCCGATGGCGGCACCCGCACCGCATCGATCACTGGAGCCTGCGTGGCGCTTGCCATGGCTCTTGCCAAGCTCATCCGAGAGGGCAAGGTTTCTGCTTCAGCCTGGACGGGCATGGTCTCGGCCATCAGCCTGGGCATTCATGGCGGCGAGATCCTGACCGACCTCGATTATGAAGAGGACTCGAGCTGCGAGGCCGATACCAACTTTGTTGTGACCTGGGATGGCCGAATCGTTGAGTTTCAGGGTACTGCCGAGCAGGAGCCCTTTTCGCCCGAGATGCTTTCGACCCTCACGCAGGCAGCCGTTCGCGCCAATCGCACGCTGCACGCCGTGCAGGTCGAAGCCCTCCGAAAGCTCGGGGTGGCTCACCAGACCGGGGTCGGAAACTTCCAGCTCTGAAACATCCCGTCACCCAGCAGCCCAAAGGCCGTTGAACCCCAGCACTTGAGTGCTCCGGCGGTCGTGATGCCGCAGGTGTGGCTCTGTCCGAGCGAGACCGAAGCGTAACTGACCCCAGAGTCGATGATCACGGGATTTGTCGCATCCACCAGATTTCCATTTCCCACCTGTCCGTGGTCATTGCGTCCCCAGCACCTGAGCTCTCCTGACTCGGTGATCCCACAAGTGTGTAACGTACCCAAGGCGACCTGCTGATAGGTCGTGCCACCGTCGATCTCGATTGGAGTTGAACGACTGACAAGACCCCCGTCTCCCAGCTGGCCGGCGGAGTTACCGCCCCAGCAATACAAGGCACCCGAGGCTTGAATGGCACAGCTGTGGGCACCGCCCAGTGAGAGCCCCTGCCAAGGACCATTGTCCAACCGGCTGGGGGTTGCATCTCCCGGGGAGCTCGCCCCAATACCCAACTGACCAGAGCCATTTGCTCCCCAACAATAAAGGTCGCCGCTGGTTCGAATCCCGCAGACATGCACACCCAATGGGCTACCGCCCACAGCGACCTCCGAATAGGTGCTCCCCGAATCGACCGGGATCGGCGAATCGGATGCGGTGTCGCCAAACATCGTGGCAAGCTGCCCGAAACTCCCGTCGCCCCAGCACTTGAGCGCACCGCTTGTAGTGATGGCACAGCTATTCCATCCCTCGGCATCGAGCTTAGCGTAGACTGCGCCGTCGCCATGGTCCGTCGGCGTGGCGGTCAAACCAGGGCCTGCCGGACCGAGCCCAAGCTGGTGGTAAGTATTGTTTCCCCAACACAGCATTGCGCCCGCGGCGGTCAGGCCACAGCTGTGGAGAAAAGGATCATTGGTCACATCAGACCCCCCGCCTGCCGCAACAGCCTTGAAATCGATGCCTACGGTGAGCGAGAGCGGACGCGTGCGAGTCAAACTCTGTCCGTCGCCGAGCTGACCGCTCACATTGTCACCCCAACAGCGAACCGAGCCCGACCCGGCCCCAAAGCCCGTACGGGCGCAGGTGTGCCTTGCACTGAGTGAAACCGAACCGTAGGTGGTTCCTGAATCGACTTCGGTGGGCACGTTTACGGTACCGGCGCCACCATCGCCCAGGACTCCAAAATTTGCGACACCCCAGCACTTGAGCACCCCGGTCGATGTGAGGGCGCAGCGGTGCTCGTCGCCTGCGGCAGCCTGACCGTAAACCTCGGTGCCATCAATCGCAGTAGGGGTCATTGATGACGGATAGGTCGAAGAGCCCGGCGAGTACACGGTAGCCCCCTGTGTAAAGCCCCAGCACTTGAGAACTCCTGCCTGAGTCACGCCACAGGCTCCGGCGCCGCCGGCTGCAACATTCGAGTAGCGGACGCCGGAGTCAGTAGTCGTGGGTGAGTTGCGCTTTGAGACTCCCGTTTGTCCCAACTGACTGAAGTTGTTCATCCCCCAGCACTTCAGGCTGTTGGCAGAGGTCACTCCACAGGAGAAGGCGTTCGCTGCACTGCTCTTGCCTGCTGAGATTGCGGTGTAGATCGTACCGGTGTCATTGGCGGCCACAAAAGAGGTGGAAGTGCCCGAGCCGGTGTTGCGTCCCAATTGTCCCTTGGCGTCATTTCCTGCGCAAAACAGATTCTTGGAGCCCGTCTTATCCGCCATCACACAAGTGTGATCGAAGCCTGCGGCAAGAACTCCGGGCACAACGGCGGCGTACCCCCCTGGGATCGTGATCACGGTGGGTGCATTCACGTTGGCGGTTGCCCCGGTGCCAAGCCTTCCGCTGCCGCCGTTGCCCCAGCATTTGAGAACCCCTGTGTTCGTGACCGCACAGGTGTGCGCATGGCCCGCTGAAACCGCTGAATAATCGGTGCCAAAATCAATCCACACGGGAGCATTTCTGGAAGTATTCGAGGCGTCCCCCAGTTGGCCCGAGGAGTTAAGGCCCCAGCAAAAAAGATTTCCGTTATCTTGAATTCCGCAAGTGTGCGAACCGCCGGCTGAGACATCGCTCCAACCCCCCACCACGACCAATGTGGGCGAGCTACGGTCTGTATTGCTCCCGTCTCCGAGTTGGCCGTGTGTATTGCGTCCCCAACAGTACATCGCTCCAGACCCGGTGATGCCGCAGGAGTGATTCACTCCTGCTGAAATCTTGACCATCGAATCCAGCCCGCCGTCGTCATCGCGCACCAGCTGGCGATGAATCTGCCGTTCGCCAATCTGTACGGCGTTGGAGTTCGTCTCGGAAAGCCCAAGCTGGACGACCTTGCTCGTCTCAGCGTCTCCGGTAAAAGTGTAGCTCAGGTTTGCCGTCGTCTGCCCGGCAGGGATCGTCAGCGTGTAGCTTGCCGGGTTCAGGTTCGTATCCCCCATCGAAGTGTAGGCTCCGGCCGGCACGTATCCCACCACGACGTCGTAGGACTTGATCGCACTGAGCGTCACTCCGATCGTCTTGGCACTGGCACCCGTCCCCTCATCCACCACGCTGCTTGCCTCGGCGAACTGCATGGTCGCCATGGGCTCGTCGTAGGTCACCGAGTTGTCAGCCGAGCTCGAAGCCGAGGTGTTGGAGTTACCTGCAGTATCGTTAAATCGGGTGGCCGCAATGGACGGAATCACCGTTCCGCTTCCGCGAACGACATCGGCCGTGAGCTCATAGCTAGTAGCAGACAGCTGCGTGAGCACCCAGCTATCGACCGTGGCTGTGCCATTCTGGGTGATGTCAGCCGTCGTGAGAGTCGCCGGATCAATCGCTTCCGAGAAGGTGAGCGTGAAGCCGATTCCGTCCACTGTCGCCGGATCGGCCTGGCCCACCTTCTGTTCGAGGGTTACGGTGGGTGCTGTCGTGTCGGTCCCCGGGGTCGGATCATTGGAGCCACCCAGGCCCAGCACCTCCGGGCGCGCAGGGCTGCAGCCAGCGGCAAAGATGATCCACCCAAAGGGGATCAGAAGCCGGCGATTCACCCACTCCAACGACATATCCCTATTGTTGCACTGCTTCGGACAAACTCAAACCCCGGCAGGTGCCGATGCCGGGACTGCGTCGGGCGTGACACCCCTTCCTGCAGAATTGCATGCCTAAAGAGAACTTCCTGCTTTAAGCTCAGGGCGTGACGCGATCGCTTTCAATGGCTTGCCGTGCTGCGCTGTTTGGGGCGGTGCTGCATTTTTTCCCCGTCGCTGCCGTAGGCTCCGAGGGTGAAATCTCTCTCGTGCGCCAGGCGACCCCCTTGAGTGAAGTGACCTTCGAGGCTGCGAAGCTTCAGGTGCAGGGATCGAAGATCACTGCCGAGATCGACGGCACCTTCAGTTCACCGCAGCATTCGCTTTTGGTGCAGCTCAAGGCACCGAAAGTAGACCCTGCTACGCGAAAGTTCAGGGTCGTCATCGAGTGCACCGCACTCTCAACGCCCATGATGGTTTCACTGGTCTCGCAAAAGGGCGCGGTTCGTTCCGAGACCGTTCAGATCCAGCTGAAAACCAGCGAGGACTTTGCGTCGTTTAAGCGAAGCCTTTTAGAACCGGCTCCCCGCCTGACCCATTTTACCGTGGGCCTGGGCATGGCATCGCTGACTTATGGGCAGCCGGGTATTGCCAGCTTCAACCAGGTCGCCCTGAGCGGAAGAGCCTCCGTGCTGAGAGACATTCCGAAATTCAGGATCTGGGCTGATTTAAGTGCCTACAGCACCCTACTGCCTCTCTCGAGCAGCATCGAAGGAACATCGCTCAGGCAATTCGGATTGAACCTAAGGGTCGGTCGAAAGATCCTCCAGTTTGCCGGGGACTGGGACCTGATTGTGAGCGGCGGAGGCTTCTACACCTCAACCGTGTCCAACCAGGGGGACTTTGGCTTCAGGGATCTCTACGGCGCGCAGATTCAGCCCGCCATCACTCGACCTCTCGGCCGCAGGGGTGAGGCGCTCACGTTCTACGGCAAGTATGTACCCCTGTTTGCTCGTTCACTGAACGAGCGAGAGATCGCAGTCGGAGCACAGCTCCAGCGCGCGTTGCCGAACGACCGGGTGCTGAACCTCAACCTCGACTACTCCGACATCGCGTTCAACACGACGACTTCAGGTGGAGGCCTGGTCTTCTCGCGCAACACGGTGCTCAGCGCCTCGATCCAGTTTTGAAAGAAAGAGAGCCCCGAAGACGCGGGATGCGTCCTGGGGCTCTCCGAGGAGGGGTGGGTACAGCGCTTTGGCGTTTTAGGCCACTTTGTGAGCGCTACGGCGCGTCTTGTACGCCTGGTAGTGCTCGAACTTTTTGTCGTAGTCAGGGACGAATTCCCCGGACTTCTTGATTAAACCAAACTTGAACTGCTCGAAGTGCTCATCGCAAAAGCCGAATCGCGCTTCTGAGGACTTGCAGGCTTTCGCCGTGCAGTGGCCCATCGAGGCTGCTGCCTCTTTGCCCTTATGAACTTCTTTTTTCTCGGTAACTGCTGGTTTTCCCATCTGATATTCTCCTCGCTCCTGACTTACTGATCGGTAGTGAGCGTCAAAACTTTAGTGGTTTAATCAGGCAATATCCTGACAAAGCGTCAGGATATTTTCGCTCGTCGTCTTGCGGCCTTAGAGCGACCTGCTTATCGTGGGGGAGCTTTTCCAACCCTAGATCCAACTCTAGAAAGGGTCACCCATGTCAGCCGCTCCTTCAGCCGCAGTCCGCTCCGCCCTCACGCTCGCCCTCGCATCCGTTCTCCTGACCTCCGGAGCTCAAGCGGCCCCCCGTGAGCTTCGCGCCTCTCGCTTCGTCCAGGTGCGCGCTGCCGACAAATTCGAGCGTTCGCGCATTGCCAACACGGGCATCAGCATCGAGGCCGTCCTCTCGGACAGCGTCTGGGGCTTTGCCACCGAAAAGATGGTGGACTCCCTCAAGAGCAGCGGCTTCAAAGTGATGGGCAATTTCGACGCTTCGGTTGCTCGCGGCGGCCATCAGGACGGATTTGATTTTCCGGCAGCCGACGCCAGGTACCACAACTACACCGAGATGACTTCGAAGCTGAAGTTCATCGCTCAGAGCCATGCCGACATCGCGCGACTCTCGAGCATCGGCAAGACCCTCGAAGGCCGTGACATCTGGGCGCTTCACATCAACTCCAGCCCCGAGGCCCTTGCCAGCCGCAGCAGCACCAAGCCCGGCATCATCTATGTGGCCAACCATCATGCGCGCGAGCACCTGAGCGCCGAAGTCCCGCTGATGTTTGCCCAGCACATCCTCACCAACCGGATGCAGCCCGAAATCGCCGCTCTCCTGGAAGCTCGCGACATCTGGATTGTCCCGATGCTGAACGCCGATGGCGTCGAGCATGACATCGCCACGGGTCGCTATCAGTACTGGCGCAAAAACCGCCGCAACAACGGCGACGGCACCTTTGGCGTCGACCTGAACCGCAACTACGGCTTCCAGTGGGGAACCGGCGGCTCTTCCAACGACACCTCAAGCGACGTGTACATGGGCCCAAACCCGTTTTCGGAACCTGAGACGCAGGTCTTCAAGGCATTCGTCGAGGGCCTCCCCAACGTCAAGATCCTGCTCTCATTCCACACCTTCAGCGAGCTGATCTTGTATCCTTGGGGGCACACCCACGACACCATCGGCAAGCAGGACGACCTGCGCGTCCACGAAAAGATGGCCCGCACGATGGCCGCCTGGAACGGCTACGTCCCGCAGCAGTCGAGCGATCTCTACATCGCCAGCGGCGACACGACCGACTGGTCCTACGGCCAGCTCGGCATCATCTCGTTCACTTTCGAGCTTTCGCCTCGAAACACGGCCGGCATGGGCGGCTTCTACCCGGGCGCCAAGATCGTCGACAAGGCGTTTGCCGACAACCTGAAGCCGATGCTTTACCTGCTTGATCTCGCCAACGACCCGTACCGCGCACTCACAAACCGGCCTACGGGCTTTTTAAAGAGCTACGTCCAGCCGCAGCCCGAGCTCTCGCAGTTCTGGAGCCGCTAAAGGTCCCGGCTAAAGATCCAGGATGATGGGCATGACCGTGGGCTTCTTGCCCAGGTTGCTCAAGAAAAAACGGCGCAGCTCCACGCGGATCGTTTCCTGAAGGTCGCTCTCCACGCCCTGCGTGTTGAGCTGAAGCTCGTATTCGCGCACGAGCTTCTTGACGAGGTTCTTGGCCTCTTCGATCAGCCACAGCTCAACTTGCTCGGAGGCAAGGCCCTTGGCCATGATCTCAGGCGAAGTCAGGATCCTGCGACTCTCGGCGTTTCGCACGAGGAGCGAAAAGACCACGCCCTTTTCGCCCAGCTGACGGCGGTCCTTGAGCACGAGCTTGGACACATCATTGCCCTCGCGCCCCTCGATCAGCACACGCGGCTCATCGAATCGCTCGACGACTTCCATGCGATCCCCACCGACCTCGATGACATCCCCATTGCTCGCAACGAGAACCTGCTCATCGCGAAGCCCGCATTCGCGGGCAAGCCTGGCATGATGCACGAGGTGCCGGTACTCGCCATGGATCGGCACAAAGAATCGCGGGCGCACCGTCTCGATCATCTGCTTGAGCTCGGGTCGCGTGGCATGGCCCGAGGCATGGATGTCGTGCACCGCCTCGTAGAGCACCTCGGCCCCCTGCTTGAAGAGCTCGTTGATCATCCGGCCGATGGCCTTTTCGTTGCCCGGAATGTAGCGCGAGCTGAGCAGCACCGTATCCCCGGGACCAATCTTGATCTGGCGGTGCTCGCCATGGGCCACGCGCTGGAGGGCCGCACCGGTTTCTGCCTGCGAGCCGCTTGAGATCACGACGACCTGATCGCGCGGAAAATCACCGATGCGATCGAGCGTGATCAGCACATTGGCTGCGTTCTGGAGGTAACCTGCCTCGACTGCAAGACGGGCATTGCCCTCCATGCTGCGACCCGAGAGCGCGACTCGCTTTCCCTGCTTCTCGGCAATCTGCATGATCTGACCCATGCGCGACACGTTTGAGGCAAACATCGCGACGAGGGTGAGGCCGCGGGCCTTCGAAAAGAGCTCTTCAAAGCGCTCGTAGATGCGCGATTCGCTCAGACTGTGCTCGCACTTCTCGACGTTGGTTGAGTCAGAGAGCAGCAAAAGCACACCGTCATCGCCCGCCCGCCCAAACGCTCCGAGGTCGAGCATGGATCCGTAAAACGGCGTCGGATCGATCTTGAAGTCTCCCGTATGGATCACACGTCCCAGCGGAGTGTCGATCAGGATCGCCGCGGCATCGACGATGCTGTGGTTCACCGATTCGGGTGTGATGGCAAACTTGCCCAACTCGATCCGCTCGCGCATCTGCATCACTCGCAGGTCGACCGAGTCCTCGAGCCCATGCTCGCGAAGGCGGTGCCTCACCATGAGCGATGTAAAGAGCGATGCAAACACCGGAGCGCGCACACCTGCCTTGAAGAGAAAGGGCAGAGCCCCAATGTGGTCCTCGTGGCCATGGGTGAGCACGATCGCCTTGACCTTGTCCTTGCGCTCGACGAGGTAGGTGAAGTCAGGGATCACAAACTCGACCCCGAAATGATCGAGATCCGAGAACAAGAGCCCGCAGTCGATGACGATGATCTCGTCCTCGTGCTCGAGCACCATGCAGTTCATCCCGATCTCACCGAGGCCCCCGAGCGGAAGAATGCGCAGTGCTGAGCGGGCCATCAGAGGTAGGCCCCGATGCGGGCTGCGATCAATCCTGCGGCGACATCCGTCTCCTCGCCCACCGAGATGTCTGCGTACTGCTGGGTGGGCTCGAGGTATTCGTGGTGCATGGGCCTGACCGTGTCGTAGTACTGCCGGATGATGCCATCGAGTGAGCGGCCACGTTCCTTCACGTCGCGGTGCAGGCGGCGAATGAAGCGGATGTCGGACTCCACGTGCAGGTAGATCTTGATGTCGAAAAGCGCCCGAAGTGGGGCATCCCAGAGCGTGAAGATCCCTTCGAGCAGCACGACTTTGCACGGACCCACAGCCTGCGTTTCGGGCGTGCGCTGGTTGGTGCGGTAGTCATAGACAGGCACATTGACCTTGCCCCCCTGCTTGAGGATCTCGAGGTGACTGCGAAGCAGCGGCCAGTCAAAGGCATCGGGGTGGTCAAAATTCACCCCCGGAGGGAGGGTCGGCAGATAGTAGCTGTCCTGGTGCAAAAGCGCGACGGCAGGATCCGTCACCTTCTGGAGGATCTTGCTGGCGAAAGTTGTCTTACCTGAACCGGAGCCTCCGGCAATCCCGACCAAGAACATGTTCGGGATTGGAAGCTAACACACAACTACCGAGTTTTCACGCGAGGTCCCTTGAGCACTGCCGGAATCTGCTCATACCCCACCAGGAAGAGTCTGGACTCACGCTCCGGGGTGGTGTCCGGGCCCAAAGGGAGCCTGAGGCGATATCCTGCCGGAAGCCGCTCACGACCCCTCCAATGGGCATCCGAGAGGCCCGAATTGAGGTCCCGGATCTGTTCGCGGCCAAGCTTGAGGTAGCGATCGAGCTCTAAATACGAGATGGCCTGCGGGAGCTCGACTTCATAGTAGCTGAGGGGCGGCTCGCGCTCGAGCTTGCCAAAGTAGGTCTCGGCGTTTCGCTCAATGTCGATGGCAGCCAGCAGACAGGCAAAGAAGTTCGAACTGGCAAATCCAAAGCTTCGACTCTTGTACCCATACAAGATGTCCTCGAGCTTGTCGGAGCCCGTCTGGCGAACAGCCCGCATGAGGCCCATCCGTCCGTGATTATAGGCCGTGACGGCAAGGGGCCAGTTGCCGAGCGATTCGTAGTTGTGGGTCAGGAGCCGAGCCGCCGCCTCGGTTGCCCGAAGCGGATCATTTCGCTCGTCGAGTCCTCCCTTGATCTTGAGGTAGAGCCTTCCGGTCGAGCGCATGAACTGCCAGATCCCGCTCGCTCCCACCTTGGAGCGGGCCTTGAGGTTGAAGCTGCTCTCCACAAACGGAAGACGGGTGAGTTCAAGCGGGAGCCCGGCTTCCTTGAAGACCTTTTCCATGTGCACGAGATAGCGTCCCGAGGCGATGTAGCCCTCGCGGAATCGATCCTTCTGGCCGAGCTGCGTTCTTAAGCGCTTGCGATGGGCTGCGTTCAGGAACTTGTTCGGCTCCTCGACACCCTTGAAGAGCTCGGCCACCTTCTGCTCGTCTTCGTTCCACGAGCCCGGGTCAAACTGCTTGCGGTGCAGACTCATCAGCACTTCGCGCCAGTGGGCCTTGGCGGCGCGGGTGCGCCGGCTGATTTCCCGTTGCGATTCATTGGGGCCGTATTGCAGGACCTCGTAGATCAAGTCGATATGACGACTGTCGTGGACGAGCGCCTGACGCGTGTCATACTGACCGTAGATGCGCTTCCAAAACTCCACCTGCCGCCTGAGCTGGGGTACGACCACAAACCCGGGGTCCACTCCCTTGACCGACGTCTCTGGAAGGGCAGGTGCGGGTGCCGATGCAGCCTCGAAGGCTTCGGGCGCAGGCTCTTCGTTTGCCGGCGCCACAGGGCGCGCAGCACCCCGGGCATGGAGCCACTCACCCACCATCCAGGTGGAAGCACTGGCCAGAAACACAATCATTACCCAGCGAGGAGCCCTGCGCGACATGGTCGTTCATGGTAGGGCGAGCCCGGTTTCGAGACAAGGCGCGATGCTGCGATGGCCGCAATGGCTGCAATACCCGGCGCTGACCGCCAGTTTCATGGCGCTCATCTGGGTCGGCCTCTCGGACGCCACTGCCGGCGTTACCCGTGACATCATCGTCGATCAGCCACCAGCGACCTTGAACCCACGCATGACGCTCGACGCCTCAGGCCAGCGCATCAACGCCCTGCTCTTTGCCGCGCTCACTCGGGTGGGCCCCGACCTCGCGGTACTGCCCGACCTTGCCCGCTCCTGGAGGGGCGAGCGAGGGAATCGTCAATGGCACTTCGAGATCGCCCCCGGGCGCACCGACCATTCGGGCCGGGAGATCTCGGCCAAGGACCTGGCAAGCTGCTTCGAGGCGTATGCTTCCAAACCCCGGGCGCTGGCGATCCAGTCCCTGAGCGAATGGAGCAGGCTTGAGGTTTCGGGCCAGACCCTGACCTTCGAACTCGCCCGCCCCGATCCGCACTTTCCCCGTAACGTGACGCTCTTGCGCTACTTCCGTACTGACGGCGGCCCGCCCTGCGCCGAGGCCCTGGCCGGCAGCAGGCTCATCACCAGCGGCCCATTCCGCGCCGACACGAGGGCTTTCGAGTCCAGCCTGAGGCTTGAGCGCCGCAAAAGCGATGGCGGCTTCGAGCCGGCAGGCAGTCTCCAATTCGTGCGCGATGAAATGACCCGCACCCTCAAGTTGCTGCGCGGCCGCACTTCGATTGCCCAAAATGGTTTCTCTCCCGTACGCACGCGCTGGCTGCAGGAGCACTATCCCGAGCGCTTCAAGCTCATCGAGGCGCCCGGAGTGAACGTCAGCTACCTCGCCTTCAACCTGCGTGATCGCCAGCTCGCAGACGCGAGGGTCCGCCGCGCACTGGCCATGGCCATCCCCATTGACGCCATCATCCGGCACAAGCTTGCCGGAATGGCCGATCCGGCTACGAGCTTCCTTGCTCCGTTTCTTCCTGATTCCAGGCCCCCCGCACGGCTGCCTGAGGATTCCGTCGAGGCGGGCAGGCTCCTGGATGAAGCCGGGCATCCTCGTGATCCTGCCACGGGCGTTCGCCGGACGTTGCGGCTCACGTTCAAGACCACTCCAATTCGTGAGGGCTACGAGATCGTCAGGGTGATTCAAGACGCCTGGCATCGCATCGGAGTCGAGATCGAAGTCCAAGTGGTCGAGCCAGCGGTATTCCTTGCCTCAGTGCGCAGGGGTGCCTTCCAGTTGTCGCTGGGCCGCTGGGTGGGTGTTGCCGACTCCTCGATCCTCGAGCGCACGCTGCGCACGGGGCACGTATCCAACCGTTCGGGGTACTCAAACGCCGAGGCCGACGCTCTGCTGGACCGAATTGCCGCTGCTCAGACTCCCGAGCAGCGAGCCGGGGCCGTGGGTCGGCTGCAAGCGCTCATGCTGCAGGATCTGCCCTACTTTCCGCTCTGGTTCTGGAAAAATGCACTGCTCCATGACCTGAGGCTGGGCGGCCTCTCGGCTGAGAATCTTTCACGCAGCGGGGGTCTGGCACCCCTGTTTGACCTCAGGCCCTTGGAGGGGGCCAGTCCATGAGATCAAGAATTCCACGCGTCCTCTGCGGCACGCTCCCCACGTCAAAATCCCCGGTACAGCTCCCCGAAGATGAGGCCTCACACCTGCACTCGGTGCTCCGACTGCGGGACGGAGATCCAGTCGTTGCACTCGACGGCAAGGGCCACGAGGTACAGGCCAGGCTCCAGCATCGCGACAAGACGGCATGGGTGGCCACCGATCACGACAAACCCACGCGCACCCACTCCCTCGATGACGAGACCACGCCGCTCGTGCTCGAGGTGGCCATCCTCAAGGGGGATGCCATGAGCTGGGTGATCGAAAAGGCCGTTGAAATGGGGGTTCGACGCCTGGTCCCACTGGTCTGCGACTACGGAGTGGTTGAGATCGGAAAGAAAGGAAGCCAGCACTTCGTCGAGCGCTGGCAGCGCATCGCCGACCAGGCCCTCAAGCAGTGCGAGAGGCTGAACCGAATGAAAGTCGATGCCCCCTCACCCGTGCTCGAGACCCTGAAGTACCAGGCCCACCAGCGCTGGGTCGCCGTTGAGCCCCGAGCGGGTTTCGAAGAGGCAGTGCCCTTCCGCTTCCTTTCTGAGGCCCTCAAGGAGCGTGATGAGATCCATGTGCTCGTCGGACCCGAAGGGGGCTGGAGCCCCGCCGAGTGCGACGCCTTCCGGGCCGAATCCAAGCATCGCGCGCTCCGCCCGGCGAGCCTCGGCCCGCTGGTGCTCAGGGCCGAGACGGCTGCGCTTTTCGTGATGGGATCGGCACTTTCGTCGCAGATCCTTTCACGACATGGAAAGCTCCGGCCTTGACGCTCGCACTTCAACAAGCGACAACCAACGCATGAACACGGAGAGCCCCGAGACAAAGCTCGACTTCAAGCCCGTTCACCGCGGATTGGGCTTCCACCCTTTCTCGGACGGACTTCCGTACACGCCCAGTGGCGCAACCGTGGCAGGTCCCGTCCGTGTTGCCCCGACGATCACCCGACCGCAGCCCGTCGTCCTGCGTGGCAGGCCGCTTGCTGATCTTCAAACTCAGCCCGTGGCTCAAACGCAGCCCGTGGCTCAAACTCAGGCTCAGCCGCAGGCCGAGGCTCCAGTCCTGCCCAGTCTGGGCTGGGTATACCTTCTTGGCCGCATCACGGCCTTTGTCATCGATCTCATCGTGCATCCCGCCTTTTCGATGCTTGTACTCATGGGTGTCACCGTGCTTCGCGGGCACGAGCCGATGGTGTTGTTTGGCGCCGGGGTTTTCGAAGTGGCGCTGCTCTTCTCGTTCGCCTTGGGAGCGGCGCTCATGATGGCGCAAGAAGTGGTGCTGGGCTCGACTCCGGGCAAGCGCATCGTCGGGCTCAGGCTCCGCGGCAGCTCGGCTGCGATTTTCATGCGCTCGTTCTTTTTCATTCCAAGCGTGCTCTTCATGGGTACGGGGATCCTTTGGGCTCTTTTCAACCGTCAGCGCCGCTGCTGGCATGACCTAGCGGCCGATGTGCAACCGCTTCCCGTTTCCAGGAGTTAAATCGGGTGACCGGCTCGCGTTCCAAGATCCGCCGCCCCGGCTCGCTCAGGCGGGCTCTACCGGCTCGCAAGAAGATCGTTTTTACGAACGGCTGCTTTGACCTCCTCCATCCCGGGCACGTGGCCTACCTCGAGCAGGCCCGCAGACAGGGCGATCTGCTGGTGGTTGCGCTCAACTCAGATGCATCCGTTTCAAGACTCAAGGGCCCATCTCGCCCCATCAATCGACTCGAAGACCGATTGGCCGTGATCGCAGGCCTGGGGTGCGTGGACTATGTCACTTGGTTTGAGCAGGACACGCCGCTTGAGCTCATCCGGCTGCTTGGTGACCGCATCCGCGTGCTGGTCAAAGGCGGCGACTGGAAGCCTGCGCAGATTGTGGGTTCAACTGAAGTGCTCTCGTGGGGCGGCCGGGTCAAAAGCCTGAAGTTTGTCGAAGGCAAGAGCACCACCTCGATGCTCGAGCGGGCTATGCGGCCGAAGGCGCAGCCGAAGGGGCAGCCGAAGGGGCAGATGAAGGCGCGACCCGGGCGTCGGGCATAGTCAGGCCCGGCCTGAGGATCTGGGTCAGCATCTCGGGCCGAAAAGGCTTGGGAAGAAAGCCCCACACATCCAGGCCCGCGCACTGCGAGCGACAGCCGACATCACCCGAAAAAACAACAAACCGGGGAGCAAACAGGGGCAACACGAAGGCACCGGCCTTTTGGAGAAACTCGCCCCCGGTCATCCCGGGCATATTCCAGTCAACTAGGGCCAAGTCCACGATATTGCTGCCCAAATAGTCAAGGGCGGCAGCTGGCTCTGCAAAGGCTGCGACTTCGCAGCCTTCCCACTGGAGCAGGAGCTCCATGGATTCTCGAACTCCGTCATGATCTTCGACGACCAGCACCTTCACGCGGGCGTGCTAATAACCTTGCCCGGTTCTCCGGACAACAAAATTGGCCGTCAAGAAAGTGTCAGGCCGGTAAACCGGCGTTCAGGACGACTTGCCGCGAAGCATTCGGTCAAAAAACGCGACCGACATGAGCGAAAGCCCGTAGGCCATCCAGAATCCGAACCCCGCGCCACGAGAGAGCGCGGCTGCGCGGATGTCGAGAAAGGACGGGCTAAACAGGTTGTTGATGAAGATCCAGCTGAAAGCGCCCCAGGTGAAGCCCATGCCGAGCAGGGGGCCGGGAGCGTTACTGAAGGTGAAATGCGCAAACACCGCGCCCAGAAATGCGGCAAGGAGCTCAAACGCCACGAACCCGAGCACAACGGCCAGAAGCCCCGTTCCGGCCATACCCACTTCGGTGGCCGAGCTTCCCAGAAACGGAAGGGCCATGAGCTTGACGGTGAAAAGCGCCTCGGCGCCCTGCATCCGGCAATAGATGGCAGCCAGCGCAAGCGCCACGACTCCACCGAAAGCACCCGCCATGGCGCCGGCAGTCCAGCGGATGGGGTCCAGCTTGAGCCAAGGGGCGACGATGTCGATGTCTTTTTCCATTTCAGTGTGCATGTTCCCGGTTTTCGCACACCTTGCCGATGCCCACAATCGCCTTCTCGGGTACACTGAAAGGCCTATGTCCACGATCGACTTTCATGTGCACGTTTTTCCGAATCCGATCGAAATGGCGGTCCCCAAAGAGCTCGGTTCGTATCTCGATCTGGCGCGGCGCATGGCGCGTCAGATCCTCGAGCCCGCCGATCAGCGCATGCATCAGCTGCAGGTCTGGATGCGCCACCTGCCTGAACCCGCCCGCGCGGGCCTCGATCAGCTGGGGGGTCTCACCGCCCTGCCAAGGCTACTTGTAGAATCGACTCCCACCGATCTTCTCGAAGCCATGGACTCGGCCGGGGTCGATCAGGCGGTGGTCATTGCCCATCCGCCCTTTGCCTCAAACGAATGGGTGCTTGAGGTCTGCCGCGACCATGCCGAGCGGCTGGTACCGGTGGTCAACGTCGCCCGGGGCACCGACTCTCCGGGCCGCAAGCTCGAGGACTATCTCGAGCAGGGTGCGCGCGCCCTCAAGATCCATGCGGCAGCCGATGGCGAGGGGCCAGACAGCCCCAGATACCGCGAGCTGCTCGAAGTGGCGCGAGCGCGCAAGCTTCCGGTCATCCTGCATACGGGGTGCATTCATAACCGGCTCTTCTACAAGCAGCCCGAGTTCGGACGGGTGGAGGCCTTTGCCCCTTGGTTCGAGGCCTACCCTGAGATCCCTTTCGTGCTCGCGCACATGAACTTTCACGAACCGCAAAAGGCGATCGAACTGGGCGAGCTGCACGCAAATGTCATGGTCGACACTTCGTGGCAGCCCCCCGAGATGATCGGCGAGGCCATTCATCGGCTGGGGGCCCGGCGCGTGCTCTTTGGCTCGGACTGGCCGTTCGTGGGCGGAAACCTCGCCATCGGCAAGAAGCGCATCGAAGAAGGCGTCGCTTCCGGCGCCTACTCGCAAGAAGACGCCGACCTCGTCCTGGGCGGTAACGCCATGAAACTGCTTCTGGGTGGAGTCGATGCCGCGATGGCTTGAGCGCATGACTGCCGACGAGATCGAAGCCCTTCCGCGGGGCACGACCGTCGTGTTTTTTCCGGTAGGCGCCCTCGAGGACCACGGCCCGCACCTTCCGGTCGGGCTTGACCTCGACGAGGCCGAAGCCCTTTGCAGGCTTGCAGCCGAGAGGCTTGAGGCCGAAAACAAGGGTTGGGTCGGTGTGATCGCGCCGCGCGCTCCGGTCGCTGTCGAGACCCACACAAGCTCTTGGGCTTTTGCCGTTCGCGGATACGTGCTGCGAGATTATCTCGTCGATGCAGGCTGGCCGTGGCTCAGGCAGGGATTTCGATTTCTGGTCTGCTTTGCCGGTAATCCAAGCCCTCGCAATCTGGTCGCGATCGAAGAGGCGGGGCGACTCCTCACCCGCCGCGCACGGCGCGCGCGCGGCAGGATCCTGGAGTTCTTCAAGGGCTCAAGCTACGGCCCGCCTTCGCTCGTCTCGGGCCGATCGGGCGAGTCGCAGCCCGCCGATGTGTGGCCGGCGATCTTGGGCTCCGACCCAGACGAGCACGGAGGCAAGCGCGACACCTCGATGGCCCTATGGCTCTACCAAGACTCACCCCGAGAGCCGCGCTCGCTTCCTCCCGCATTTCCACGCAACGGCTCACGCTGGTCGCGCCTCATCGATCGCCTGCGCCACCGTCGATGGGGCTACTGGGGCGATCCATCGCAACCCGACATCGAGCACGCCCAGTCCCTGATCGAAGAAGAGCTCAAGGGTTTCTCGCTCCGGCTCCGGGCCTGGATCGAAGGCGCCAATCCCGACCGCGTCTTCGGCTCCTGGCATGCCCTCGTGCCGTCGAATCGCACGACCTTTCGGGCGTGGCTTCTTTTTGTCGCGATCCTGATCCTTGCTCTTCTTTACGTGCGCTCGGGTCTTCTGCCCACGATCGAAGGCTAGGCCCTTGCCCCCCTGCCATCACGGAAACAACAGCGACCAGGCCAGGGCCTTCTCCTGCAAGGGTGAAATGGCCTGCTGCAGGTCAACTGCCGCCAGGGCCTCCGAAACCCTGCCCCTCGCCTGAAGAAGAATCATCATCTCCGGGCGTGAGCCAAGCTGGTCTTCGAACAGTTCGGTTGGAGTCGGAAGCTCGACCACCGCATTTCCGAGTTTCACGCTCCAAGTCCCCTGCTCGTTCCACACGAACTTCCAGTTCTTGCGAGTCACCTTCCTGAGCATCGAAACATCATTGCTCAGGTTGAAGGCGACTGCGTAGGTAGCCACCGTCATTTGGGTTGCCGCAAGCTCCTGGTGCATCGAGTAGAGCACGAAGTTTCGGGCCAGCGTGGCGTTGCCCTGGATGAGGCATAGTGCGTTTGACGGGGCCTTCGAGCAGTCGGGAGTCTCATCCATGCGATCTCCGATTTCGGCGTAGAGGCCGGCAAGCGCCGCCTCGCCCGTGAGCACCGATTGCTGGGCGATTGCGATATCAAGCCAGTGGCGTGCACCTTCGAGGATCTGCCTTCCCTTCACGCTCCCGTAACTGGGGGGTGAGGCCAGGAGCTCATCGAGCGTCTTCACGCGCGGAAATCCGGATTCCTGACGCTCGATGAGATCGAAGTACGGCACGACCTGAAGCGCCCAATCGATGTACTGCACCAGCGCATCGGGAGCGATCAGCTGGTTCATCAGGCCAGTGGCAAAACCGCCGCTGATGGCCTTTTGCAGGCGCAAATGCCTGGTCTTTTGGACCAGATGGTCGCTCGTCCCGCTCGGCAGGGTGAGTGCCGCAAGCATCTGCAGCTCGCTCAAGCCCGCAGCAGCCTGGGTGGCCGGAGACAACGAGTAGTTGAGCAGCGGAAGGTAGGCTTCCGAGACAAACCTTCCATACGCACCATCCGGCCGCTCATAGCTCTGAAGTTGGAGCACGCTTGGGGCAAAAAACGGGCTGCTCAATGCCTCAACGATTCCAAGCTCACACTGGTTGAACTCCTGGCGGTACTCGGCAAAGTGCTTCCGGATGTTCTCCAGTGAGCTGCCGTTTCCATAGCTGGAGCGAGACCGGATGAAGCTGTCGCACTTCCAGAGGTCGCGAAGCAGGTCCGCCCGAAGCAAGACGCGGTTGTAGATGACATCCTTCTGGATCTCGGCCAGACGCTCCTGGGTCTGCTCATGGCTCTGCTCGATCTGCTCGGAGAGCTCCTGCAGGCCCTTGAACAACTTGCCCTGGCCGTCGAGGAGAAGATTCTGTCCCCGAATCAGGTGATTCAGCCCCTCAGCAAGGTTTTCCTGTCCCTGCGCAAGCTGCTTGAGCTTGCCCATGACCTGAATGTGGCGCACGGATCCCGTATCAGGCCGGCCAAATCCCACGACGCCAAGCACGCTAGAAGCTGCAGACAGATAGCCCGTCCCTGACACGGCGGCAGTGAACACCTTCACTCCGGCCCGCGCAGCCACGAGTGCATGCTGGATCTTTGCGGTTACCTTCCCGTCCATCTTGCCCAGGACTGCCGCCTGCAAGAGAAGCTCTGCTCCGTTCAGGTAGTCGGCTGCATGAGCCTCGAACTGCTGGCGCTTTTGAACGAGCTCGATCTTCTTGATCTCCTGCTCACGCTCCCGGGGGCTAAGGCCCGAGACCATCCCGCCCTTGAGCGCCCTGAGCTGCTCGGCCGGAGTCATGCGCCCGAAGGTAAAGGCCTCCAGAAACCCCATGGTCTTTGCCATCCGCTTCACATCGCCCTGAGTGCTCGCTGCTTCTTCGGCAAGCTCCTTCATGGAGTCTTGAATCTCTTTTTGAGTTTCGTTCATCCGGCTAAGTGACTCGTTCGTGGCGCGGGCGTAGTCCACGAGCGCACCCGAGAGGGCCATCACGCGCTCGCGATTGTCCTCGATGCTTGCGTCCTGATGTTCGTTTCTTTCGCGGTTATCGGCCTGATTCTTTGCCATTTGGCCCACGGCGGCTTCGGCAATGAATCCGACAAACGCGGCCCGCTTGGCGGCGCCATCGGCCGAACCCTCACTGCCATCCGAAAAC
>CAIOHW010000204.1 GCA_903858195.1 Oligoflexia bacterium
CCTACGCCTCTCCACTGACTCAAGCTGGGTATTGAGGTCAGCGGCGCTCGAGGCGATGGATCACATCAGTGCCCCGGGGGCGATTTCACCCGAACTGGCACGCATCTCCCTCCGACTCCTGAGCGACAGGGCTCTCGTGGTCAGGAGCCGCGCCGTCGACTCGGTGGCCAGGCTCCGGCCTGCCGGGGCTCGTGAGGCGCTGGTTGCCACGGCGCTGGATCCTGCCAATCACCATGGCAGCAAGGCGCTCTGGGTGCCCCAGAAGGCACTGAAGGCCCTGGCCTCCCTTCCATCGACCCCGGAAAGTCACGCAGTGACTGAAAAGCTTTCGGCACTCCTCAAGCCGGGACGAGATCCCGAGCTCGCGGCACTGGTGCGCAAAGCCACGAAAATTCGCTGAAAAACTACTCGAACTTCGGGCCTTCCTGGATCTGCTTCTCGATCTGCTCGCGCTCAATGGCGGCAATCCGATCACGGATCGAAATCAGACGCTCGAGGCGATAAAGCAGGGTCCGCTCCTCGATGCCATCGGTCTCCACCGGGCGCCAGCCCTCGAGGACATCACGCTGAACGACTTGCTCGCGCTGCACAGTGATCTTGATCGACTCAGTTCCGGCAAACCGGCCCCGATCCAGATTGATCCTGAACCGGAACTGCGCCTTGAGGTAGACGTCGGCAGCACCGAACGAATCGACCAGGTTTCGCTCGCTCGTATTGTCGGCCCATCGCGTCTGGATGAATCCGGACTCCCGATCGCTGACATCGAGCCGAAAAGACTTCAAGGCCTCGAGCGTGGCCTGCCAGGCGGTGTTGGGGTCGGTCACAAACACCTTGACGTAGGTCTGGTCGACGGTGGCCCCCACGCTCCGGCGGTAGGCGGTCATGCAGCCCGAAAGGGCGACCGAACCGAGGCCAAGGACGACAAGCAGGGTTGAAGCCACGATCTTTGAGGCCATGACTTGAGTTTACCCCGAGGTCCGTGCGAAACCCAAGGACACCATGGCTGATTTGAGCAAAAAAGCACCCGAGCTCCCGGCACTTGCTGCTGAGTTCAACCGCGTCCTCGAAGTCGAGGCCGATGCCCTGACAAGGGCTGCCCGCAGGTTTGCAAACGAATCCGGCAGGGACTCTCCGGTGGAGCGTGCTCTCGGGTTGATGATCCGTGCGCTCGAACAGGGTGGAAAAATCGTGGTCTCGGGTCTTGGCAAGTCAGGCAAGGTCGCACAAAAGATATCGGCAACCCTTGCGAGCACCGGAAGCTCCTCGGCCCACCTGCATCCGACCGAGGCTCTTCATGGAGACCTCGGAATCATCGGTCCCTCCGACCTCCTGCTGGCACTCAGCCACACGGGCAACACGGACGAACTCGTACGCCTCGCCCTTGCCGTGCGAAGCCTACGCATCCCAGTCGTTGGAATAGGCGGCAACCCCGCCTCCCAGCTCGCCCAGCTCTCGGATGCGTGGCTCGATGGCTCGGTCGAGACTGAGGCGTGCCCGCACAACCTTGCCCCCACCTCCAGCACCACTCTGGCCATGGCGATCGGTGATGCCCTTGCCGTGGCATTGATGAAGCACAGAGGTTTTGACGTTTCTTCGTTTGCCCGCAACCATCCAGGAGGCGCACTGGGTCGCAGGCTCCACCTCAAGGTGCGCGACGTGATGCACCCCATGGACAAGACCCCCACCCTGCCTCCCAGCGCCTCGATGCAACAAGTCATCGAGGCCTCAAGCCGTCAAAACCTTGGCGCGGTACTCATTGCGGGGCAAGACCTCAAGCTCGAAGGAATCATCACGGACGGTGACCTGCGCCGCGCGCTGGGGCGTCGCGAAAAGTTTTTCGAACTGCAGGCGCATGAAGTGATGACGGCTCACCCGGTCACCATCACTCCTGACGCGCTCGCCTATGATGCACTCGAGAAGATGGAAAACCGGCCAAGCCAGATCAAGGAGCTCCCGGTCGTAGATGCGAACCTGCGCATCGTGGGTCTGGTTCGGATCCATGACCTGCTCAAGTTCTTCTGAGATTTCGTTTGCTTCGCCCGAGTTGGCTGCCTTACCCTGTGGGCAAAGTTGAACCACAGGAGAAAGCAACTCATGAACACGGGTAAGAAATACCTTTCCTATACTCTGGCCACTTCGCTCCTCACGATCCTTTCGTTCGCCGTGATCACGGCGTGCTCGGATCGCCAGGCGAAGGCCAAGGCAAACATCATCACCAAGGCAGCCCCGAAGCCGGGCATCGTCGCCAAGATCGGTGGCGAAGAGATCACCGAAGAGGCCCTCATCGGCGAAGACAAGATGGACTTCTTTGAACTCAAGAAGCGCGAGTATGAGCTCAAGATGGACCGTGTGAACCGTCTCATCACCGAGAAGCTCATCGGCGCCGAGGCCAAGAAGGCCAACATGTCGCTCGAAGACTTTGTGAACAAGAACGTCGTCAAGGGCGACATCAAGATCAGCGACGGCGACATCAAGAAGTTCATCGCCGAGAAGAAGATCCCCGAAGCCCAGGTCAACGACCAGATCAAGGAACGCATCAAGCAGTTCATGGCCAACGAGAAGCGCCAGAACACGATTCAGGCCTATATCGCCAAGCTCACCAAGTCGAACCCGGTCGAAGTCTACTTCGAGAAGCCCAAGATGGACGTGAAGATTGAGATCGGCAATTCACCGATCCTCGGCAGCAAGTCCGCCAAGGTCCAGATCATCGAGTTCTCCGACTTCCAGTGTCCTTTCTGTTCGCGTGCGGCCGACACCGTCCATCAGATCCACAAGAAGTACGGCAACAAGGTTGCGGTCGCATTCAAGCAGTTTCCGCTCCCGATGCACAAGGACGCCAAGCCGGCATCCGAGGCCGCTCTCTGCGTCAACGAGCAGAGCACGGATAAGTTCTGGAAGTACCACGACCTGCTCTTCAAGGAGCAGGACAAGATGGACGCAGCCTCGCTCGAGGCCCATGCCAAGGCAGTGGGAGCGGATCTTGCCAAGTTCAAGGCCTGCTTCGAAGGCAAGAAGTACGCTCAGGCAGTCGAAGCCGACATGGCCTACGGAGAGAAGGTCGGAGTGCGCTCCACGCCGACTTTCTTCGTCAACGGCCAGATCATCAACGGAGCTGTTCCGATTGAGCAGTTCGCTGAAGTGATCGACGAGGAACTTGCCAACTAAGTCGACGAGCTCTCTTTACCCGTGTAAATGAAAGGGCCATCCGGTTTTCCGGATGGCCCTTTTACATTTCAGTAATCGGTCTCAGGCCGTGCAGGCCACTCGTCAGCGCCTGACCAGCGAGCAGACCTTCATGGCACGAATCTCATCGCCATCGGTGATATTCAGGCGCCGCAGCACGACCTCGGCCGCCGCTTCGGCCTCGAGGTTGTCCGTGGCCTGAACGAGCGTGAGCTCGGAGTAGAACCTCCGAAGCCCCTTCAGGCTCGAATCGGGCCAGCTATTGATGATCTCGGCTGCCGCCTTCGGATCGATATCCTTGCCGACAGAAATCAGCATGAGCTGGATCGTATCGGTGAGTCCCGCCCCCTGGGAGCCTCTAAAGCGCTCCATCTGGAGAGAAGCGACCAGATCGTTCACCCTCTTGGGCTCCACCATGCCCTTGTCAAAGAGCACCTCGAGCCGTTTCAGAAATCCAACCGCACGCACGCGTGCCTCGCGGTCATCTCCCGCCGCAGCCTGTAGCCTCTCGCGGATGAGCTTGCGATGGCCGAGATACTCCTTGCGGCGAAGCAGGCACTCAGGACAATTGGCGAGGTTCACGGCACGCCCACCGGCGACGTCCAGTAGATATCGGGCATCCGCCTCGACCAGATCCGAGACCTCCTTGGAGAGGATCTTCATCAGTTTTTCGTCTTCTCGGATTTCTGCCGGCTTCAGGGTGGCGATTGCATTTCTTACCCGCAGCGCCATGGCCGTACCCTCGGCATCCGCGGCTTCGGACGCAAGCACCTTGGCCAGCCACTTCACACCGTCATCCGCTGACTCCCCAAGGAGCATCCGGAGCACAGTGGGCGGAATACTTGCGGGAGCGCGATCACCCCCACCGTATGAGGCTGTTCGATAACCTGGAGTCGAGCAGCCCGAAGCGACTGCCACCAGCAGCGCCCAGCCGCAAACCGTTGCCGAAACATTTGAAGAAACGGGGAACATGTTCACCTCGAATTCGAGAAGACTTCGTCCTGAGGACGGCGTTTTCTGCCGGGCCCGATGGACCCTTCGGCAGGAAATGCCGGCCTTTGCTTCAGGGGACTCATCGGCACTTTCCTGTCAAAACTGAAGTTCCTTCGCGATTTCGGCGGGTTCGGGCCAATTTTCAAATCCTTACGCCTGCCCCTTTGCATGGAACGCAACTTGCTCACCATGGCTTTGGGTATGTCTCAAGTGACCGGGGCCTCGGCCAACAACTCTGCCTACCTTCGCG
>CAIOHW010000205.1 GCA_903858195.1 Oligoflexia bacterium
CGGAGCCTTCGAGTGGGACCCACCCCATGGGGAACGAGCCGACGGAGGCGTCGTACCGATAGGCACCACCGGATCGCCAGAGGAATCCAGCTCTGGAGAGGTGTCCGACAGGAACAGGAGTTGCCTGCGGTGGCAGTGGGACTCCGTAGCGCCAGTACTTGGCGTAGATCTGCCACTCCATATCGGAAAGGACCCCGTCGGCCGGTGCTGTGTCGGCGGGGAGAACGCTGCGGTCGATGGGATCGGTCGCTGGTAGACCCAGAATTAACACCGCTGCCGAAACTACCTTGTTCCCCGATGCGTCCACTGCGGTGGCCTCCAGTCGGATGGGGCCTTCTGAGTCGATCTTCCAGACCAGGCTGTATTCGATGGGTGTCCCCGGATCTGGGGCCCTAAAAAACTGGATTTGGGACTCACCGATGGGTTGGCCATTGGCCCAGAACGAGACCGTCGGGAGGGAACCGTTGGGATCCACCGCCATGAGTTTCAGCGTGCACTCGCTGCCAATCCGCAGTCGCTCGCCAGTCGAGGGAGCGACCCATTTCAGGAGGGCTTTGTTGGATACGGTGGAATCGAAAATGGTGACTTGGGCCCAAGCACTGGACGAATCGAGCCGGTAAGACGGATCCTCGATGAGTTTGATGACCACGGTTTCCTCCGGCTCTTTGAGGTCGTCTTCGAGAGCGCCAATGATGAGTTCGGCTTGGGTTTCTCCGGATCCCAAGGTGATGTCACCGTCGAGGAGGGAAAAGTCTTCGCCATTGCGCGCACTGCCCCCGACGGCGTAGCGGATGCGGACAGGTTCAGCCGGGTTACCCAACCGTTGGAAAACGATGCGTCCGGGCATGACCCGAATGAAGGGATTCGGCTCCGCGGTGGTCGACTGAATGGCGAGAATGCGGATGGTCGGCGCATCGGACGGGGCCGGCTGGATCGAGTCCCGAATGAGGACTCGGGCGGCTGAGTTGGTGCCGGGTTGATAGTCGGAAGCTTCCGGGCCGTCGTTCACGGTCGCGGGTTTCGGGATCACTGCCAGAGACAAGACTTCGTCGCCCTCGACCTTGTCATCCGGGATCGGTGCCAGCGGGAGTTTTCCGACGGCCGACCCGGCCGGAATGACCACCGATTGCACCCACGGAGCGAGGTTGGGATCGCTCACCGGTTCTGATTTCAACCCGCCAGGAATGACCGTGAAGTCCGTGTTCCAGTCGGCCGATCCGCCGATCTTGAAATACACCCGGAGGGGTTTCGACACGTCGCCAGAGCGGCGGAATTCCAAGGTCATCAAATCCTTGGGGTCCGATTCCACGGCCATCGGATCGAGGACGTTCAGGTCTACGGACGGGAGATTCGGCGGAATAATGGGAATGACTGGGGGATCTACCGGAGGAGGAAGGGTCCCGGTCCCGATGATTACGCGCATCGGGGCCGACGTGGCCAAGGTCTTCAGGTTTTGCATGGCGCGAGCCTCCAGCACATGGAGGCCCGGGGTGGGTGATTCCCAGACGGCCTGATGCAATACCTTGAGGCCGATCACGGCGATGAACACATCTCCGC
>CAIOHW010000206.1 GCA_903858195.1 Oligoflexia bacterium
ATGGGCAATGACGGGCTTTGCAAAAGGCGCCTCGCGGGATGCCCAGTCCTGAAAGAGGTGTTCCGCGCGGGAGAGGATCTCGTGATTTCTTCCGGTAAAAAGATTGAGCGTCGGATCGAGCACATCGAGCGAGGTCATGAGCCAGACGCGTGGGGTTTCGTCCTGTGCCATGGTCTCGCGCTCGACCGAAGTCAGGTCATCAAAACGCCAGTCGAGTTCGCGAAGGTCGGTGAGCAGGCAGATGGTCTTGGATTTTCGTTCGCTGCGCCCACAATCGATCGCGAGTTCGATGGCCGGGGTTTTGCGCCCGGTGCCTGAGATCGAGAGTTCGAGGTTCCAGTGGCGGCCAGATGCGGATGCGGATGCAGGCTCGGGGGCCGCGTGAAAGGCAAACCCTTGGTACTTGAGACGAAGGGAGCGGGCTGAAAGGCCCTGGAGCTTTCCTCCTTCAGACGCGGGGGTCAGGAGCTCTGCGAGGTCCTCTTCGTTGGCCTCCATGGCGGCAAGAGCCACGCGTTCGGCCAATTCCTGAGGAGTTTCGGGCAGGTTGCAGGCCGCAGTGAAAAGCAGCAGCAACCACGTGACCCAGAGTCTCAACATGGGGATGCGATACCCTATAATACCCGACTAATCAAGTCTGGAGCTAGGGCCTCAGCGACCTACTTCCGGTGCTTCGAGCACGACCCGCGAAGCGGTAGGACGCATCACGGCATCGATGAGCACGCGAGCCAGGTCCTCCACTCGGGTTCCAGCTCTCGTACGCAGAGAGACCGGGAGCCAGGGCGAGAGCACCTGCCACGCATGAACTGCGAGAGCCTCCGCAGGACGAGAGTCCGAAGGGCGCAGGCCCTTCCGATCACCGATCAGCAGCGAGGGCCTCGCGATCACCACAGCAGGAATCGAAAGCGCCGAAACCGCTGCTTCAGCCTCGGCCTTCACGCGTGAATAAAAGAAGGGCGAGTGAAGGGATGCGCCCGACGCAGACACGAGTCCAAAGGCCCTGCCGCCGTGGCGCTCGCAGCAGCGGGCAAACTCAAGCACGAGATCGAAGTCGACGCTTCGAAAGGCGGCCGGTGAGCCCGCCCTGCGGATCGTCGTGCCGAGAGCGCAGAAGTAGAGGTCACCTGCCATCTGTTCGGGGTTCCAGGTGCCGCGACCGGGAGTGAGGACTTTTGAGATTTCGGGTCGCTTGGAAAGCTCGGTGACCAGGGCCTGCCCGGTGAGTCCGCTTGCGCCGGCAACGACCGCGATCATTCAATGCACCTGCAGCAGCGAGTTCACGACCTCAAAGGCGATCAGGCCGATGACGATGATTTCCATGATCATGCTTCTCTGGGTGTTGATCTCACCCTGCAGGAGCTCGGAGACCTGGGCCAGAATTCCCATCTTTCGGCTGATGCTTGACTGCCAGTCGGGCACCCTGAAGCGACGCACGGCCGCCCTGAAGATGCGTGCGAGGTAGAAGTCCCCCACGACCTTGAGCGAGTTCTCGACGCGCCCGATGAACTCGGAGAACTCGATGTAGCGGGAGCTCGCCTCGTGCGAGAGCTTCCAGAACGGCATTTTTCCACGCCTTTGCCGCTGCGCCTCGATCGAGTCATAAAGCAGCGTGAGCCTGCGGTCGATCAGGTCGTCATAATATCGCATCTCCATGAGGTGGGTGACGGCGAACTCGAGCACATCGGCGATGTCGCGTTGTCCGCTGGGCTCCCACACGATGGCGCTGTTCCAGTCGATGACGGTCAGGTCATTTCCGCGGTACTGGTAGGTATTCTCGAGGATCGAGTCCCGATTCAGGCTCGAGAGATTTCGGTCCGTTTCAGCGAGGATCAGTGCGGGGATGTCGGCTTTTGCCAGGAGTTCTTCGCCGGTTGCGGCTCCCTCGATCGTTTCGAGGAAATAGATGGTGTAGTCCTCGAGACCCGCCCATTCACCCGGTCTTTGCAGTGCCGGAGCAATGGCACGCGCAAGCTCTTCCGAGCGCTTACGGGCCGAAACATCCACCTCGTTGGCAAGTTCGAAGATCGAAGCCTGGTGGAGGAGCTGCTCCCACGTGGTGCCTTCTGCAATCGGAATCTGGAACACGATCGAGACGACGCCGTAATCCCAGACCTTGGCATGGGTATCGGCAATGTATTCTCGAGCGCCCGCCAGAATCGGGGTCTCGCCGAGCTGCAGATGCACCGGGGCGTTTCGAATGACGATCGACTGGCCCGGAATGCGGGTCAGTCGCAGGCGCTCCTGCGTTCCGGGGCTCTGGGTGAGCAGGCTTTCGACCCGTCCCAGGTCGATCTCCTCGGCGATGTCAAAGATGCGGTAGAGGAGGATCGTGCCCTTCTTGATCCGGATGGCATTTTGGCCGCTACTCATTTCGGGCCTCCCTTGGTCTGGGCATGGCGGACATGGCCAGGGCAGGAGCCGGGCTTGGGGCCGATCTTGGGAAACATTCGGCAAACCTCGGGCCTGCGCTCGTACACCGTGCAGAGGCGGTCGGGCCCGAGATAGATGCAATCGCGAGAAGGCTTTTGGGCCAGCACAAAGATCTGGGAGGCCGCCCGGTAGGACTGGATGACCCCTTCATCGAGGAGTCGCCTGCCCAGCCGGCTGAGTGAGGCTGAGGCCTCATCTTCAGTGGCATGGCCGAGGCGAATCAGATCATGGACGCTCATCTCGACCGGAAACGTGCAGCAGCCTGACCAGCAGCCATTGCAGTCGGAGGCCTTCCAGCGGCGCCAAAGCTCGAGGCGATCGACCTGATCGAGTCGGGAGGACGGGCTTGGGGTGCTGGTAGGACGGCGGGGGGCCATAAAGTGATTAAATTGAACCTCGGTGAAGCTTGGACAAACCTTCGATTGCAAACCCTTTCCAGTATACCTCAGGTCTATCTCGGACCCAAAAGGTCCGATAGAATGGGGTTGATCTCGGACTTTTGATGTCGTACATATCCTCGACCTCGAAATAGGAAAGGTTTCAAGATGCTGCGCCTGAATCGAACGACCGAGTATGGAATCTTTGCGCTGCGTTATCTCGACCAGAAGGGCGAGGGCGCTTCAGCGTCCGCTCGCGAGATTGCCGATCATTTCGGGCTCCCCTTTGACATCACGGCAAAGACCCTGCAGCGCCTCAAGGACGCCGGACTGATTGCCTCGGCGCAGGGCTCGCGCGGTGGCTACAAGCTCCAGCGCGTGCTCGAGCAGGTGAACCTGGGCGAGTTTCTCGCGCTGATGGAAGGACCCCAGGCAGTCGTCGCGTGCGCCGGCCATGAGGGGCCTGCCTGCGAATACAGCAACCGCTGCGAGATCGATGGAGTACTGCGCCGGCTCAATGGTCGGATCCAGGCAATGCTCTCGACCGTGTTGCTCTCCGAGTTCGCGGCTCCACGATTTTCTTCCAGCCAGATTTCAGCTGGGCCGGTCGTGATGACCGATTTCAGTTCCGGCTTCAAAGCAAACGAGGTGAAGGCATGAGTTCTTCCGTCAAGCTTCCGATCTTTCTCGATTACCACTCGACGACCCCCGTCGATCCGCTCGTGCTCGAGACGATGATTCCTTATTTCACGACCGTGTTCGGCAATGCGGCCTCGCGCAACCACGAGTTTGGATGGACGGCGGAGGCTGCCGTAGAAAAGGCGCGCTCGCAGGTCGCAGCCCTGATCGGCGCCTCCGACAAGGAGATCATCTTCACGAGCGGTGCCACCGAGAGCAACAACCTTGCCCTTCAAGGCGTTGCCGAAATGTACAAGGAGAAGGGCCGCCACATCATCACAAGCCCCATCGAACACAAGGCCGTGCTCGACACCTGCCAGTTCCTCGAGAGCAGGGGTTTTGAGATCACGATCCTTCCGGTCGATCGTTTTGGAATGGTGACCGTGGATGCGGTCCGCGCAGCCATCCGTCCCGACACGATCCTCTGCTCAGTCATGTTCGCAAACAACGAGATCGGCACGGTCAACCCGGTCGCCGAAATCGCAAAGGTCTGCAAGGAGCACGGGGTGATCTTCCACACCG
>CAIOHW010000207.1 GCA_903858195.1 Oligoflexia bacterium
CCTCTCCCACGGCAAGCTTCTGGGGCTCGCCCGTGCTCCAGTCACACTCGGGAGCTACGAGCGACAGGGCATGGACTTCGAAGTTTGCGCAAACCCGTGCGCTTGACCCGATGTTGGGCGCAAAGCGGGGTCGCGCGAGCACGACCTTGAGCCTGGAGCCGACCGAATTCACCGGGTTCTCGACTTCTCGAATAGGGGCTTGAGTGAAGTGTCAAAAAAAGCGAGATGGGCCTTGTCCTTTGACAACACCAGTTCGGCAAAGCCCCTTTCCAGTGAAAAAAACAGGCTCTTGAGCTCGGATGTTCCGCGGTTCGGGCGCACACCGGCGCCGCCGTTACCGGAGATCACAAACCAGGTCTTGCCTCTGGGTTCCATGAGTTCGGCATGGTGATCATGCCCGCTCAGCACGAAATCAGGTGGGCAGCGATCGAGCAGCGGCAGGAGCTTCTGCTTGAGTTCTGGAAAGTCCCCGCGTTTGCCGGTGCCAAACACCTGGTAGTGCAGAGTCAAAACCTTCCAGCGGCCCTGACGGTCTGATGGGGCCTTTTCACAGAGCTCCTTTTCAAGCCACTTCATGCGCTCTTCAGGGAGCTCGACCTTGGACTCGTGATTGGCTGCATCGAGCACGATGAGTTTCAGGTGCGGGCGCAGGACGACATAGCTCGGGGAGGGAAGGCCAAACCCCTTGTGGGTGCGGGCATACTCAAGCTCTGCCTGCTCGCGGCCCGTCTCATGGTCGTGGTTTCCGAGCGTCTGGTAGAGCACAAGCCCGCTCCGGGTCAGGGCTTCATAGGGAAGTCCAAAGACCTTGCGGAGCACTGTGCCCTGGTCAGCGGGCTCGTCGATGTACCAGTTGTCACCCATGGAAATGCCAAGCGAGAAGGGCTTTTCGGCGTGGCGCCGGGCCATGGCGCGTGCAACCTGCATCTGGGGCTCCTCGCCCGTCCCGGCATCTCCGTAAACCAGCAGGCGGGTGGGCTTTGCGGCTGCAAAGGCGGGAAGCAGAAACAGGAACAGAGCCAGGTGGCAATGACTTCTTTGGATGGGACGCATGGGTTGAACACTAGCTGCTTTGGGTGTTCTAATAAAGCCCATGCAGATCGTTTCGGTAAAGGGGTCAGTACTCCTGCGGGCGCTTTCGGGTTGGCTGGTCTGGCTGGGATTGACGGCGGTTTCTGCCGGCGCCGCCGACCACCGCCTCTGCAGCAAGTACCTTGGGCAGGACTTCTGGCGCGCCACCGAGGTGGGGATCTCCGATCGAGGGAGCATCATCCTGCATCCCAACCGCAAACGCTACCTGTCGTACGAAAACGAGGGATTCCAGGAGATCGTCCGGACTCCGATGAGCTTCAGTTTTCTGCAGCTTTTTCCGGGCAAGGGCGAGGGGACTCCGATCGAACTTCGAACCTTCGTGCGGCGTCGTGACAATGGGGATGTTGAGTCCATCGAGCTTGCCCACAATGCCACACGGGCAGTCCTGACCGAGAACTCCCGCCGCAAGCTCAGGGGTGAGAAGCTCATGGCCGACCGGGTGAACCGGCTCGTGCGCTACCGTTTCGAGGAAAAAAACGGGATGTGCATCCCGAGTGAAATCAGCGTCGAGGCCTTCGATGACCCGGCAAACCCCGAATCTCCCGTGGTTCGGACCGTGGTGATGAATCTCGCTCTTTGCAGGGAAATCGACGGCGTGCAACGCTCCAAGCTCTTTGGCCGCAAGTGGGAGCTTGATGCGCTTGCGCTCCAGACGATCTGGTTCAAGTACCAAAAGGCCTACGAAAAGCAGCGCTCATCGCTGCAGGTCTTTGAGGGGCGATCACGGGCGGAGTGGCGCCCGAATCTCTTTGAGCTGGGACGCATGGCCTACCAGAGCTGCGAGTCGCTCGATCTGGGATTTGGTTTCCCAAAGGGAGGTTCGGTGACTGAGATCCTTGCCAATGAGGTGGTTTACCCCAAGCCCGCCGTGCGCCCGTCGCCGATTGCGTCACCGCTCGTGGTCAACAAGCCCGCGCCCATCTTCAGTCCGGCCCCGGTGCCGTCTCCGAGTCCCGAGGTCCCTTCGCCGGACGAGTTCTAGGCTTCGGGCTTGGAGTTTTGAAAGCGGGTTCGTGCCAGGAGTGCGATCTCGGACTGGAGGCGCCTGACCTCGGTCAGAGGTTGAGGACCGATTGAGACGATCAGCTCCTCGAGCTCCGAACGGGCTCGCGCCGGGAGGTTTGAGAGCAGGCGCTGCTTGAGCTCATCCGAGCAGGCGCGCATCGCCCGTGCCCACTTCTCGCGCGGAAGCTCCTGCAGGAGGATCCTGAGCTCGTTGTCTTCGAGCTTGAGAAGCGACTCGATGTTGAGGAGTCCTTTTTGGAGCGCCTCAAAGAGGTTGGGTTCGCGCGTTCGGATCTCGTTCATGATCCGCTCGCGATGCTTGGGCTCGAGTCCCTCGAGGATTTCGAGGGCGCCCGGTACGCCGATTTTTGGGCCTTTGCTCATGCCCTCATAGTTTACACTCAAAAGGGCATGGCTCGCGTGTTCATCCTCAATCCCAATGCCCGGCAGGGGCGCCTGACCCGGGACTGGCAGGCGTGGAAGCGCCGCCATCTCTCCAATCAGCCAGGGGGCCAGCAAGAACCCGAACACTGGGGTCCACCCGAGGAGCTCGTCAGTCAGGGGTTTGACGAATGGGTCGTGGTCGGAGGGGATGGAAGCCTGCAGCGGGCGATCCACGTTCTGCTCTCGGCTCATGCCCGCGGAGCGATCCAGAAGCTCCCTCTCATTTCGGTTCTTGCGATGGGAACGGGAGCCGACTTTGTCAGGAGTCTGGGCCCCGTCTCGGCCGGGGGCGAGTCCGTGGATGCAGGCCGGGTGGTGCTCGATGGTGGCGAGCCAAGGTATTTCATCAATGTGGCGAGCGCAGGCTTCAGTGCTCGCGTGGCCGAAGCCAAGGAGCGCATGCCTGCCTGGATTCCCCGCGGGCTTGCCTATCTTGTACCCACTCTGCTTGAGCTCCCTCATGCGGCTCCCACCCAGATGCGGCTTCTTGCCCCGGGTACGCGGACGGAGGGACGTGCCTGGGCCGTGTTCATCTGCAACGGGAGTCATGCCGGAGGCGGGATGCGCTTTGGCGCGAATGCCAGACTCGACGACGGGCTTTTTGAAGTCACCTGGGTTGAGGATCTTCCGGTCTACGGGGTGCTGCTCAGGCTTCCGCAGGTCTACTCCCGCTTGGGGCTTGTCGAGCAGAAAGGGGTGCGAAAGCTGGACCTGCCCGCACTCACGCTGGAGGCCCCGGCTGGCGTGACACTGCTCATGGATCTCGATGGCGAGCCTGTTCTGGCTCAGCGTGCTGAGTTTGCGATCATTCCTGCAGCTGCGACCGGTCTGAGAATGCGCAGGTTTCCGGAACCGAAGTCCTAAAGCCTAGGGCGGAAAACCGATCGAGAGCTTGATGGCTGAATACTCGGGGCTCACGCTTCCGTCACGAAGCCGGATCACGAGATCGGGCTCCCTCACTGGCGCGCCCTCGAGCTTCGAGACAAAGGCAGGCGGCAGGTCGGACTGGCGCATGAAGAGAAAAACGCCGAGCAGGGGCTCTTCGTCCTGTTTGAGGCGAACCCAGCGCTCGCTCACGATCACCAGTCCCGAAGCCTTGGCCCCTTGAACCACGCGTGCGTGCTGCTCTGCCGGGCGGACAGGAAAAACCACGGAGATCATTCCGCCCGGAGCAAGCCGCGGGGCTGCGGCAGAAAGATAGTCCGCCACCGTCCCGCGAGCCTCAAACCGGCAGGCAACCTTCTGGGGGTGCTCGGAGAGCACGCCTGCATCGAGTGGAAAGTACGGTGGGCTCCCCAGGATGAGATCAAAGCTCTCGCCTTGCTGAAAGAGCGAGGGATCGCGAAAGTCACCGAGCCTAGCCTCAAGCCGGGCTTCGAGGCCGTTCAACTTGTGGGACTTTCGCGAAAGGGCGTACGAGACTTCCTGGGCCTCGATCGTGACGAGTCTTGAGCCCGGGAGCCGCCATGCCGCGATCATGGCCACGGTTCCAAGCCCGCTTCCCAGATCCAGAATCCGTTCGGCCCTCACCGCACGCGAGGTGCCGTACCAGGCCACAAGCAGGTCGTCGGTCGAGAATCGATGCCCCTCGCGAAGCTGGAAGATCTTGTAATGGCCGCTCAGCGCGTCGAGCGTTTCGTCCGGGCCGGCAGCGGGCTGGGGGCTTTGAGGTTCAGGTTCGGGCCCCGGGATGGTCCAGCCCTTGAACTGCTTTGGAGTCATCCGGCCAGAGTTCCAAAAAGAGTCGCGCACGGGAGGATCGGTGCCGCCCCGGGAGAGAGGGCCTGTGCCGAGCCCACAAAGACTGCCCTCAAGGCAGCTGATCCGGAGGCAGAGCCCTTGGCGATCAGTGCAGCCTCGCGCTCGAGCCGCATGAGCATCTGGCGCTCCTTGCGGATGAGGTCGAGCGTCTCGCCCAGATTGGACTGGATGCCGGTTGGCTCTGCAGCGCCATCCATGCGCACCCGGCCCACGAGGACCTCGGTTTCGGCGGCGGTCGATGCGCGGGCTGCGGCCCGCGAATGGTCGCGCACTTCTGTCAAAAGCTTCTTCAGGGCCTTCTTTTCGGCTGAGTCGAGGCCCTTGGATTGTTTCTTGATCGTGGCTGCCAGGCGCACTTCCTGGTCATAGAGATCTCGCCTGAGATCGATGAGCTCGCGCATCTGCCGCGAAAGTACCTCGTCCGTGACTCCGGCCGCTTCTCCTGCCGCCGCCTGCGTCCTCCTGCGGCTCAAGATCCGGGCTGAAAGCTCGTTTCGAAGTTCCTCGTCCTCTTCGATGAAATACAAGAGCTCGAGGGCGTAGATCCTGGATTCGGTCTTTTGCGGGAGCAGGCTCTTCAGGAGCGTTTTGCCCTCGGTCCTGCGCCCCACGATTTCTTCGAGTTCGACAAGGGGTACGCCGTGGGGAGTGGCCTTGGCGGATCGAGTGATCGAAAGCCAGAGCGGACCTCCTTCGGCCTGGATGCGGGCGGTGAGCTCCGAGTCCATGAGGGTCAGGATGTGCTGGCGCTCGGGGATTTCGAGCAGCTGCTTTCGAAGCTCCTTGAGCTTTCGGTAGTCTTCAAAGCCAAGCCTGCGAAGCAGTTTGTAGTCGTCGATGTAGCGCATGACCACGACCTGGCCTGCAGCAAGAAAAGGCTCGAACGGCGTGGCCACGACGAGGAATGCCAGATGGGGCTGGCCTACTGCCGTGAGGATCGGGGGCACGACAAAGGTGCTCAGGATGTTCGTGATGACGAAGGTTTTTGCCGCAGGGCTCGCAAAACGGACGAGATCACCGAAAGCCACTTTGGTCTGCTTGAGACGGTGGATAGCCACACGCGAAAGGTCATCCCAGAGCTCCTGCTTGACGTTGGGGAGCTCGGCCTTGTGCGTCTGGTACACGGCCCGGGCCTGAACTTCGAGTTCCTGGTAAAAATCCGCCGAATCGGGCAGCGGTTCTTCAGCCCGGATGGCGGGGGCAAGAAGCAGGCTGAATAGAGCAAGGGCCGCAGCGGCCTGTTTGAACAGTCTCATGCCCTGTTCGTATCGGTACGACCAGGAATTGGCTCAAGACGTGTCGAACCAGACACGCCTCGAGCTCGATTAGAGGCGTGCCTGGAGGCCCAGGATGAAGTTCCGTCCCGCCAGCGGAGCGATGTCCTTCACAAACGAGACGTGGTTTCGTGCCTCGGCATCGAGCAGGTTGGTGAGTCGCCCCGTGAGTCGAACGGCCCCGAAATCCGTCGAGACCGGAACCTCCGCGCCGATGTTCACCAGTGTGTAACCTTCGGTGCGGGTTTCGTTTGAGGCCAGGCGGCTCTGCGCCTCGGAGCGAGCCAGCTCGAGCGCGGCCGAAAAGGAGTTGCCGCGGTAATCCAGCGACAGCGACTCACGCATGGGGGTCATGCGGGGGAGCGGGTCATCGTTCGTGCGGTCGCGCCCCTGCACCAGATCGAGCTTCGCATCCAGCTCCCAGATTCCATCCCACAGCTTCAAGGGGAGTCGGACTCGCTGCTCGAGTTCAACCCCGTAGAGCAGTGCCGAGACGGGCCTGAACTCCTGGATCGGAAGCGAACTTCCGGGATCGGTGGCTCCCGTGGGGATGAGTGCGAGGAAGCGCACAAAGTCCTGTGCAAAGACCGTCGCGCGACCTTCGCCCACACCCGTCTTGCGTCTGAGCGAAAGCTCGAGGGATCGCCCGATCTCCGGCTTGAGAATCGGATCGCCCTGTTCGTAGGTGCTGGTGGCCACATGTGCCCCGTCGGCAAAAAGCTCCTGCGAGTTGGGGGCTCGAATCGTGTAGGAGAGCTGCAAACCGGCTGTGAGGGTGTCACTGAGTTTGTAGAGCGTGCCTGCTGACAGGCTCGGTGCAAGAAAGCTTCGCTCCTGGATTTCGCCAACCATCACCGACTCATCCGGGGTGATCTGAGTCAGCTCGGCGCGAGCGCCAAAGCTTGGCGTCCATGCGCCGTGTGCAAGCTCTTCATAGGCAAACAGGGCCGCCTGAGATGTCGTCGTGGTCGGGAGAAAGGCTTCAGCACCATCGGCAGCAAGCGAAAACCCCTGGAGCTGGGCGCCGATAACCCCCTGAAGCTTGCCCATTTTTCGGTGCTTCAGATCTGCGCGAATCTCGGAGCCTCGGTTACGGAAGGTGGTTCCGACTTCAGAACCCTCCATTTCCTGGTGCTTGTAGTAGGAGAAGGCTCCCGCCACACGGCCTGACTCAATCCAGCCCGCATTCTTGAACTCGCCCGCAAAGTCCAGGCGCCTGCGGCCCATATCGATCGTGACGTCGCTCTCCTTGACCACGCCGTAGTCGGTGTCAAACGAGGAGTACGAGGCACCCCAGTACCCGGTTTCAAAAATCCGGCTCAGGCCCAGGGCACCCTCAAAGGTCTGGTTCTGACTGTTGTCGACCTTTCCAGCCGGTGTCAGGTAGTCGGCCGAGTCGCGATAGATGCTGTCGATGTGCCATGCCCATGGGCCGGTGCTGGAGTTGGCAATGAGTCCAAAGGATCTGCCGGCATCCACGCTCGAGATGCGTGAGTCAAACCGGATTGCGGTATCGTACTTCAGGCGGTTGGGGATCCGTGAGCTCACCGTGTTGACGACGCCGCCGATGGCGCTGCTGCCATACAGCAGCGCTGCCGATCCGCGGATGATCTCCACTCGGTCGATGACCATGGGATCTCCTGCCACGGCGTGGTCGGCGCTGGTGGCCGAAGCATCCAGAGTCCCGATGCCCCCTTGAAGGATTCGAACGCGCTCGCCCTCAAGCCCACGAATCACGGGGCGGCTCGCGTTGGGGCCGAATTGCGTGGAGCTCACGCCGGTTTCGCGCGCAAGCGTCTCGCCCAGAGTGGACTGTTTTTTCTGGTCAAGCTTGCGGCCCGAAATTTCGTCCACGGTCGGGATGAAGTCCTGAACTGAGTTCTTGGAGCCGTCTCCGATCCCCAGGACCGTGATCTCCGGCACTGTCACCTCCGACTTGGAGTCGCGCGCCGCCGAGTGGGCGGGCCTGGTCCAAGGGCCGATCATGAGGAGGGGGGCTAGAGCCATCAGGAGGATGCGCATTTGGATCATTCCCCGACACTATTTTGAAGGGGCACAAACGCAAGGGTTTTGTCTCAGTGCTCAAGCCGGTAACTGATCGGAATCCTGACCCTGATGCTGCGATTCCAAGAGGCAGGAAGGGGTGGAAGCGAACCGAGTTTGGAGACCGCCTGCATCGCTGCGCGGTTCAGTGCAACGAAAGGCGAGGGACTGCTCAGGCTTGAGCTCTCAATGCTTCCATCCGGGCGGATCACGAGCATCAGGGTGAGCGAGGCTTCTTCTTCCCTGAGGAGCGACTCACGAGGGTAGGTCTTCACCGAATCGAGTCGCTGGAGCAGGGCAAGCAGGTAGCGTTGTTCCTCGGTGAGCGGGGTTCCCGCCTGGCCCGGAGCCCCGCCTCCTGAAAGATCAGTTGCCACCTCCATCGGCTCGCCCTGCACCTGAGGAGTGGCGGAATCGGTGGGAGCGGTCTCGTCGGTGGCAGCAGCCGGGTCAGGGATCACCGGTTCGCGCAGGCGCTGGGGTCGCTTTTCAGAATGATAGTGCAGGCGCTCGGCATGCCCGTCGCCCGGCTCGCCGATTTCGATGATGCCCTCAAACCATTGAACCGTATGTTCGTCGTCGTGGCCGGGCGAGAGCAGGCGGAGGAGTGCGAGGTGTAGGGCAAGGCTCAGCACGGCCGGGTGCCTGAGCTTTCGAAAGAGGCGGCTTGTAAGGGGGCGGGCACCGGACATGCCCGCCCATCTTAACCTAGATGCCGCATAAGCGCATCCGCACCCTATTCGCTGATGAAGCTGACCCGTCCCGTAGCGATGTCGCAGACGGCTCCCGCAAGCTTGAGCCTTCCCGAGGCAACGAGGCCTCGGATGACCTCGCTCTTTTCCTGGAGCGTATCGAGCGTGTGCTGGACGTTTGTGATGGCCGCTTCATCCGTGGCTCGGCCGAGCTCGCCCGGATCGCCAAGATGCGGGTGCTCGCGCAGGGCGCGGCTGGCTGCAGGCAGGATCTCCCTGACCACCGCTTCGAGGTTTGCGGAGGGCTTGGGCAAGCTGTTGGGTGGGGCGAGCAGCGATTGCAGGGTCGCCTTGATCGCACCGCAACGGGTGTGGCCCATGACCACGCAAAGCGGAGTCCCAAACTGCTCGGCAGCAAACTCGATGCTCCCCATGATGGCGGGAGTCGCTACGTTTCCGGCAATGCGGCAGACAAAGATGTCTCCTGGCCCGCGGTCAAACAGGATCTCTGCAGGAACGCGGGAGTCCGCACAGCTGAGCAGGATCACAAACGGAGTCTGGCCGCGCTCGGCAAGCTCAGCCAGGTCCTGGCTTCGCATCATTGAATCAACAGAGCGAAGTCCGTTGATGAAACGCTCGTTTCCTTCCTTCATGAGTTCAAGAGCCTGGTTTGCACTGGGCGCAGTCTTACGATGGGGCATAAAAATTCCTCACACTGGGGATCTGTTTCGAGTTCCGGGAGATGCGACGCGAGGTTGCGTCAGGTCAGGAGGAACTCAGACCCAGGGAGGACGGTGCAGGGATCCGGCGTGCCCGGCCAGGGGTGATCCCACCCTGGGAGCGGGGCCTGCGGAAGGTTCGATGAGATGGGGAACGAGCGAGGGAATGTGGGGCTCACCGCCGGTTTCGTCTTCCTCGGGCACTGGGGTGAAGGCCTGGGTCAGGCTGCCGGCAAGCGGATCGCCCGAGTCATCCCCGTGTTCCAGGGTGATCTGGGCTGATTCGGATTCGGGAGGGATGGATCCCACCGACTGATAGCCAAGCCCGAAAGCCGCCAGCAGCAGCACGGCAACGGTCATGAGCGACGCCAGGCGGGTGGCCAGGAGGGTCAAGCGGGCAAATGTGGGGAGAGGAGGCAAAAAACTCACAGCGCTTAGATTATACACGGTCTGCAGAGACCAACAAGGCCGTCGAAAACCTGTCTAGGAACTGTGCAGAAGCTGGCCGCAGGCTTCCGGGAGTTCGGGCATGACGGGGTTTTGCTGGCGGTGCTGATTCTTGCCCTCGTCCTGTCTGGCCTCGGCGCTCCACCACCAGTCGAGCGTGGCGTCACGGCCGTTTCCGGGCGGAATCGGCTCACCCTCTTTGCAGAACGGACTTTTTGCAGGGCAGCGGATGCGGACATGGAAGTGGCGGTCATGCCCGAACCAGGGGCGGATCTTTCGGATCCACGAGGCATCCGCACCCGCGTCTGGGGCCCCGAACCGCCGACAGAGCTCACGCTTGATGGCGAAGTGGACGAGAACCCGGTCTACTTCGGGCTGGCTTGCAAAGTGCTGGAGCACGCGAAGCTCGGCGGCGCCGAAGCTTCGGGACACTCGCAGGCGCTTGTGCTCCACCATGCTGGGCGGTGTCGTCGTCGCCTTTCGCGAGCGAACATACCAGATGTCGGCGTCGAGGCCCGACTGGTGGCTCGAGTGCGCCGAGAGGGTCGGGCCGCCGCGCGGGAGGCCGAGATCCCCGATCAGGAGCAGGGGCGAGGACTTACGGGTTTGAAGGCTTGCAGCAGAGGACTTGAGTAGGCTCACGAGCTCTGGGTGACCGAAAAAGCGCCGGCGTTCGGGCCGTACGAGGCGAAATCCATCCCCACGCAGGGGTAGGGAGTCGGCGCCGCGAACACAGCCCGCCACGGGCGTGCCGATCGATTCGGCCTGCCCGGATGCGGGCGCGGAGATCTCAGACCAGGGATTGCTGCCCGCAGCGTGAGCAGAGGCTGCAGTCAGGACAATAAGAAACCCTCCGGTAAGACTGCACTGCAGTCTCCGGAGGGGACTCAAGGTTGAGTTCAATTCGAACGGGATCAGGCCTTGGCGCCGGTGCTCTTGCGAGCAGCCTTCGTGCGCTTCTTGTCAGCCAGATAGCC
>CAIOHW010000208.1 GCA_903858195.1 Oligoflexia bacterium
AGGCTTGCCCGGCCTTGAGATCCACCGGAGCGCTGATCTTCTCGTCCAGGCCAACGATCTTCTGGCCCCTGTGCAGCAGGTTGTCCGTATCATCAGGGGCAACCACGTGCTGAACGTCAGCGCCCAGGTGAGACCCGGGGATCATCTTCATCCCGCCGTTCTCCTGCGAGACTTCGCTCAGTGCGACCCAGGCGGTAAGCCCTTTTTCTTCCTTCATTGCCCAATAATGAGAGTCTTGGTGCCAGGCTACGTATTCTCCGGATTGGGCGGGCTTGACGAAAACGACCGAATACCAAAGCAGGACGTCCGGACCCAAGATCTGTTCCACTGCCTGGATGAGGCGTGGATGCCGCCCCAGATCGTTGGCCCATTTCAGGAAGAGGTGGGGTTTGTGCCGGGTAAAGACATTAAGATTCCAGTCGATCTTTGCGAGGTAGTCGAGCAATGCCTGTCGATAGACCTGGGTCTCCTCGTCAGTGAGGACCGGGAAACCGGCAAAGTAGCCATCCCGCAAGTAGCTTTCCATCTGGGCGGAGGAGAGTCCCGGGGATTCCATTTTAGCGGTCATGGTGCACTGCATAGTTGTTGCTCCGTAAGCGAGTCAATGCATTTGTTCTGGGGCAATTAGGCCAATATGGGCCTAAAATGACGTGCCCCTTTAGGATCCTTACAGGCCTGCCTCAAAGGCGACCCCCGATGTATTGTAGAGGTCAGGACCCAGCGCGGTGATTCCCGAATTTCGGATGGTCGCTCGCCTTTTCAGGCTTCGACAGGCAGGAGAGCTGACGGGGTGCGAGCCATAGTTGAAGTCCTGCGGGCATTGAATGCGGGTGACTCCCTTCCTCGCGATCCACTTGAATAGGAGTTCCTCGCGGTCCTCGGCGAATGGAAAGAGCTGGAACCGCGAGCCTGCATAGTATGAGAACGACGCGCTCAGACTGGATGAAGTCTGGCCCTCCAGCATTCGGGCCATTTCACGGGTTCTGCTCAGGGCGGCGGCTGAGTACTTGTGTTGGAGTGCCGAGCGATTTTGTCTGCTGCCGTATGCAGTGAGGCTGACCATCAACAAAATCAGGAACAGAGTCAGTCTCCGGCTGCTCATGTGGAACGCCATCAACACGAGGGCGGTATAGAAGAACGGTAAGGCTTCTTCTGCATATCTGGGCCAGGCAAAAAAGAGTGAGTAACCCCCGATGTGGGTCATGGCAGCGCCCATGAGCAGGATGAGGGTCGCCGCGGGCTGATTCGGGTGGTGGCGGCGTCTCCACCACAGAAGTGCGATCATTGCCGCCAGCAAGGCTCCCAGAGGCCAGAGCTTCGCACCCAACCAGCCCTTGAACATGAGCTTGAGATTTTCGGAAAGGTTGCCGGGGAGACGGGTCGCGATCGAAGCGATACGGTTAAAAGCTGTCGGAGGGCTGGGGTTCGAGGCAGTCCCGGTGATGGCATTCTTGAAACCGATTTCTCCGTTCTCGCCCAAGCGGTAAAGCCATAATCCGGTTGGGTTCCCGCTTGCGAGAAAGTCGCTTTCGGCGGAGGTTCCGCCGGCCTGAGGAACCCATTGGAACCTACCGTTCCAAGCCTCCAGCCGGAGGGCATTCAGGGTGAGTGCTACTCCCAAAGGAGCCAGATAGAGAGCGACCGCGAGGGCAAACTTCCTGCTCTTGAAGCGTCGATGAACAGCAAGCGACCCAGCAAGCGCGAGAAGGATCGCGGGCACCACAAACATCAGTGCTCCGAAACGAATCGAGTAGGCGACTCCTGCCAGAGCGCCAGAGGCCAGGGCCCAGGTCCATGCCCAGTCCGAACGAATCAGGCGCTCCAGGGCCCAGATGAGGAGGAATGCAACAGCGAGATAGGCCATCTCCGTGAAAAGACTCAGCGAATAGAAGACCATCGGAGCGAGGAGCACAAGCCCCGCGCAGGCCAGGAAAACCGGGAAGCGCGGGTGTCCCCGCTGCGCGATCACTGAGAAGGCAACCAGGGCGATCACGAGAGTGGCCAGAAGGGATACCACCTGGCCCGCCCGGTCGACCGGGAGTCCGCTGATCGTGGCGGTCCATGCGACCGCGAAAGGATAGGCGACGGGAAGGAAATATCCGTAGGAGTCGCTGGTGAGGCTCTCGCTGAAGGTGCCCGTTTCCTTATAGTCACGGGCCAGTGATGCGTATGCAGCCTCATCGTTTCCCAAGGTGGGGGGGTGATGCAGGTACGTCGCCCGGGGCAATACGAAAACGACCAGCAATCCAAGAAGCAGCGAGGCTCTGGGTGTGCTCAGGGTTTTGAGGAGACCTGTAAGTGCCACGAGGCAAAACTGCACCAGTGCACAAGGAAGGGCAAGGTGGAGGATGACTTCAACTCAAGTTGA
>CAIOHW010000209.1 GCA_903858195.1 Oligoflexia bacterium
AAACGCAAGAGTTGCAAGCGCAGTGGGTCTCTGCAGACGAGCTGGAATTCGTCGGTGGCGGCTCAAACCGACTCGAATGGGACATCAATTCTTTATTAAATCTGCGGGAGGTCTGCGAGATCTTCTCGGTTGAGCCTTGGCAGGTATCTGTCATGGTTCAGCAGGGGATACTGCCGGCTCCCATCTATATCTCTGGAATAGCCTTATGGGATAAATATCAAGCAAACACTTCGGCCAAGTTGGCCTACAGAAACAAAGTATGAGAGTCGTTCAAGTTGCCAAAGAATATCGTAGTCGTGGGTGGACAGTGGTTGCCCTCGATGGGAAGAAGCCTAAGCTCAAAAGCTGGGAGGTTCGCGGTCCCGATGATGTGGACACGTGGAACTTGCTGGAGACTGGCGAGTTTGGGGTGGGAGTTGTGCTCGGTAGCCGGTCGGGAAACCTGATCGATATCGATCTGGACTGTAGGGAGGCTGAGGTACTGGCTCCGACCCTCCTCCCCCCTACCGGGGCACGGTTCGGGCATGAGGGCATGCTGCCCGCCCACTACCTGTATGTCGTAGAGAAGGGGCTCGAGACCAAGAGATGGATGGGGCCCGACAAGAAGGTGCTCGTCGAGTTTCGTGGGGAGAGTGCTCAGACGCGCTTCCCGCCGAGCGACGACATTCGCTGGACGGAGTTCGGGGAGCCTGCAACTGTCACCTCGGAGCTGCTACATCTCCGGTTGAATCTGTTGTCCCTGGCGGTCGTAGTCGCTCGTAACTGGCCGGAGTCTCAGCGTCACCTTGCGGCCCTGGCGCTCGCTGGTGCTCTCAAGCGCCGTCGAGTGACCTTGGAGGATGCGCTATCGGTCGTGCGGGGGATCTGCGAGGTCGCGGATGACGACGAATGCTCGGATCGCCTGCGGGCCGTGGAGGACACCTACGCGTCGGAATCCCCGACTACCGGGCTTCCCAGCCTGACTGAGATTGTGGGCAAGGAGGCCGCGAACTGCTTCTCCAAGTGGCTTCCCGGGGCCAAGTCCAACGCTCCCCTCCAGAGCCAGCCGGCACTCCCGTACTGCGCCGATGCCAGCGGGATGTACAAGCTCTCTGCGAATGCTGATGGGATGCGAGTGCAGCTCTCCAACTTCTCCGCAAGGATCGTGCACCAGCATTACATCCTCGACGGGGACCACACTCGCCGTGTCTATTCGATCGAGGCTCGAGTTGCGGGGGCAACGAAGTCTGTCAAGGTAGACTCGGAGGAGTTCGGGCTGTCGAGATGGGTCGAGCGTGAGCTCGGCGTCCATGCGATCGTCGCGCCGCGGAGATTCGACGAGTTCCGGGCAGCGGTTCAGTACATGAGCGCCGACTGCACAACCTCGCGTTCCTACGCCCATACGGGCTGGGTGCAGCTGGAGCCGGGAACGTGGAGCTACCTCCATGCAGGGGGAGCTACTTCTGCCGCCGGCGTCGATCCTTCGGTGGAGTGCCGCGCGCCTTCTGCTCTGGCGAAGATCTCCTTCAGCGAGCTCCCTACTCCGACGGACTTCGCGGCTCTGGTGCGCCTTGCCAAGCTACAGCCGAGCTCTGTGGCGTTGCCTGGGATCGCTGCCGTTGTCCGGGGGATTCTTGCGCAGTGCGGCTTGAACGTCTTCATTGTCGGGCGAACCGGCACGCGCAAGACCACGCTCGCAGCACTGCTGCAGTCGTTCGTCGGGCGTGGTTTCGATGCTCGCAGTCTGCCGGCCTCGTTCCAGAGCACGGCCAATGCACTGGAGATCGTCGCGCACCATGCGAAGGATGCCCCGCTCGTGGTCGATGACTTCTGTCCGAGCGCTTTGCTGGGCGAGTTCCAGCGCGGGGAGCAGGTTTTGGATCGGCTCTGCCGCTCGACGACCGAGGGCGCCTCGCGTGGTCGCTCAACCCGGGATGGTCAGTTGATCGAGGGGCGGGCCCCCCGAGCCACGCTGATCGTTACGGCCGAGTCCATGCCCGGTAAGGAGTCCCTGCGTCACCGCATGGTGATTCTGGAGCAAGGTCGAGGGATCGAGGACTTGAAGCAGCTCACGGCGTGCCAAGACGACGCCGCGGCGGGCTGCTACGAGCGCCTCACCCACGGGTGGATCCGCTGGATCGCCGGACGCAGGGATGAGCTTGTGGCTGAAACCGCCAAGCGGGAGAAGGTGCTGTGCGACGAGCACCAGACCAGCTCCCACGCCCGAGTCGCTCACATGGCATCCTTGCTGCACGCGGGCTTTGAGCTCTTCTGCCGCTACCTGCGTGAGACTGGGCTAGGTTCGCACGAGGAAGTGGACGATCTCGAGGCGCGCTTCCTCGTCACCCTGATTGACTGGAAGGCCGAGCAGGCGGGCACGGGCGCGAAAGCCGACTCGCTCGAGCTCTTCTGCTACGGTGTCTCCCAGGCGCTGCTTGCGGGCACCGGGCACCTAGAGTTCGACCGTGAGGCCATGCCCCAGGGCATTCCTCTCGAGAGCCTCGGCTGGCGCCATCAGCCCACGGGCATTCTGCCGGAGTGGACCTACGCCGGCACTCGGATCGGGGTCTACCGCGAGGGCATCGTGTACCTGAACTCCGCCGCTGCCCTCAAGGCTGCCCGCGAGATCCTCGG
>CAIOHW010000210.1 GCA_903858195.1 Oligoflexia bacterium
CACCTGTCAGAGACGCGGAGTGGAGGTGACCCTTCGAGAAGGGCGAAACCTTCCACCGGGAAGGCCGATTGCGTGGCGACTCTCCGATCATCCGGTGGTCATCGCCCGCACCGCAGCCTCCGATCCCACTCACGCCACGGGTTTTGAGCCTGCCTACCACCTGGCCTGCGCCATCGATGACGCGCGCGAGAATCCTCCGCACCGGCTGCTCGTTCGCGCGTGGGATCTGGCCGATGCCACGCCCGTGCAGCGGGCGATCCAACGCGCGTGGCAGAGGGCGCGAGGCCTTCCGCCCAAGACTTCGCCCGCAGTCTTCCACACTTCACTCATCACCACCGACGAAGGCTCGAGGCTCGAAAAGCGAAGCCGGGGCATCACCCTTCCCGAGCTCGAGGCCCGTGGCATCCCGCCTTCACGCCTGGCTGCGATCTTCTCTGAGAGCTTTGATTCCGCCTGCGCTCAAGCCATGCCCGCAGGCGAGATCTCGGGCGAGCACCTGCGCGAGATGCCCTTGTCAGCCCTGCTCGAAGGCCTGACACTGAGGCCGACATGACAGAACCGAAACCCATCCGAACCCATGTCCGTGGAACGGGACTTGCGATCGAGATCGACAGGCCCGAAACCCTCGGTGCGCTCGATACCGAATGCTTCGATCTCATCGAATCGGCCCTAGAGCAGGCCAGAACCTCGAGTGATCTTGCTTGGGTCGCCTTTTTTTCGCGCCAGCCCCGAGGCTTTTGCGCGGGCGGCGATGTGCGCAGGCTCTATAAAGACCACGCCGCCACCGGGAGCTTTGATGCGGCCGAAAGGTTCTTTGAGACCGAGTACCGCGTGGACCAGCTCGTCTGGGACTTCCCCAAGCCCGTGATCGCACTCACCCACGGCATCACCATGGGCGGAGGCATCGGCCTCATCCGGGGCGCCTCGCACCGGGTGGTCGCACCCGACTCGGTGCTTGCCATGCCCGAGATCTCAATCGGGCTCTACCCGGATGTCGGGGCCACCTTCTTTTTGCATCCGATTCCAAGCCCCGCGCGCGAGCTCGTTGCCTACTGTGGTGCGCGCTTCGGCGCTGCCGAGGCGCTCGACTGGGGCCTTGCCACCCATTGCATCGAGGCCTCGCGCACCGACGAAGTCCTTGGGCTTCTGGAGCGCTCGCCATGGGAGGGCTCGCCTCACGACACGCGGATCGCATCCGAAGTGCTCGACCCGCTCAGCGTTCGACCAGGCGCGCGCTGGGACAGGATACCAAAGCCCATTGCAGCCCTCTTTGAGCGGGCGGACTCTCTCCGTCCTGCCGCGCTCTGGGATGAAGCCGCCCGGATCGGGCATCCTTTGCTTGACCCGCTCCTTTCAGGATCGCCGATCTCAGCCTGCCTGATCCACGAGCAGCTCAGGCGCGGCGCGCGGCTTTCGCGCACGCAAGCGTTTGAGTGGGAGTTCCAGCTTTCGATGGCCTGCCTGCGATCAGGCGACTTTTTCGAGGGTGTGCGCGCACGCCTCGTCGACAAGGGGAGCGCCCCCAGCTGGCGTTACCGCAACCCGTCCGAAGTGCCGGCAAGCCTTCTGGCGTCCATGCTCGGGCATGGTATGACTTAGGCAAACGAGCATGGACACGGAATTTCCACAGACCACCGACCCCAAGACTACCAAGGCCCGGATCCTCCACCAGCTTCGGGCGCACTTCGAATCCGAAACGGACGACGATTCGCGCCGGGCGGCGCTGATGTTTCGCTTCATGCCTTCTCGCGAGCAGGATCCCGGTGATGTGATCGGCCCGGGAACACTCGTGCGCATCGAAACCGGCGGGAGGGAGAGCTGGGTGCTTGTCGTGCCGAACTTCGGCGGCCATGTGACGGACTTCGAGGGCCTGCCGCTGCAGATCCTCACTCCGCAGTCGCCGCTGGGCGAAGCCCTGCTTGGACGCAGGCGCGGAGACACGCTCACGCTCACCACCCGAAGCGGCGCCACGCGAAGCTATCGCGTGGTGGGGGTGCTCTAGCGATGGATTCATGCCTGTGCTGAAATACCTCCTCAAACGGCCTGCCACTGAGATCGAACCGATTTCAGCCGAGGACTTCAAACGCTCGGTTCTGGTTAGGTCCCATGCAATCCTTTTTGAACTCCTTGCTGGCGCTTAATGAACAGGTTGGGTTCCTCAGCACGCACAAACTGGCACACCCGCTGGGCGATGGAAGAGACTAATCCAACCATGATCGCCAAGCGCTAGAAACGCAGTTTAGGCACAGATTGGCCCCACCCCCCGGGGACACAATGTCACCGGAGTCCCCTTCCCCATCCCCGATGGGTCCTATTACGCATCCTGGCGCAGTTGACGCATGGCATGAGTCCTGCTGATTGCCGTCTGCTTTAACGAAAGGACCTATGGATATGCGTATTCTCGTTATGGCCACCGCCATGGCGGCCATCTCATGTTCAGCCTGTGCCCCTGCAACTCGAAATCCGGAACTCACCCCGGTGGATTCCATCCAAAAAGACCCCTCCGGCTGGAGTGTCCGCTCCCTCAAGTCACGGGACGGCGGGACTGCCCTCACCCAGCGCGAGATGCCTGCCGAGCTGCAGGCCCGTTATCGAAACGAATACCGCAAGACCAACCTCGTCCAGCTGCCAATCGACGCGCGCTTTAATACTACGCTTTTCAAGATCAATGATGTCAGCGAGTACGAGGGCCGGGTCTTTGTTGCACCCAAGCTTTTTGCCTATGGAAGCGCAGATCAGGGAAGACTCGCACCGCGCAGGAATGGGGACGGCACGGTGAGCCTCTCCTTCCCGGTCGTACTGACCGATGGAACCGTCGACAAGATCATGGGCCCAAACTCTAGTGCAGCCATTGATCTTCCCGGGGAGTATCGGATTGCCGACTACCACGGCCTCATTGAAAAGGTGGCATCCGTCTATCGCGCAAAGGGCGGCCTCTCGCCCCTACCAGGCTGCCCCAAGAAGCTGGTGATCGCGATGGGCGACCATGAATACGATGCAACGCCCAAGGACCTGGCCGCTGCCGACTATTGTCCCCTCAACCAGCCATTCACTGTCACGGTGACCCTGCCGGAGGGAGAAGCCCGCTTTCTCCTCGAAAAGGGGCTTTATGCCGGAGTCGTGGACGCACGCGCCACATTCGAAACCCGGGTGTCATTTGTGGTGTCCCAGTTCGAGATCCAGTTCGACAAGGCAAGCCTGTTCCGGGACCTCGCAACTCAGTTCTCCTACCAGGGCGTGTTTGCCGATGTGGATGTTCGCGCCAAGGTGACGGAGATCGTTCGCCGCAGGGCAATGAGCGTCAACATTCAGGGCGAGAGCGGTGCGCACTTTGAAACTCTTGTAAGCCAGTCCATCGAAACATTCTTTGAGAAGTTTTCTGAAAACCCTGAGAAGAGCCTCAAGGAATGCGGGGACGCGAGAGCCTGCTTCAGGCTCAACGCCAACTACTCCCGGGAGCAGGAGTCCCTGTCCATTCACTGGTCGCAGAGCACGAGCGCCCTTACCGGCCAGAACTATCTGACTTGGACCAAGCTCAAGCCCACGCAGGACCTGGCAGTCCGATTTGGCGAAGCCACTCTCGATTGCCGGGGCAACCAGTGCCGCCCCATGCTGAGCAATCGGGGCGCACCCATCGAAACGGGGCTCACCCTTGCCCAAGGAGACCTTGTGGAGATCACTCCGGATGCCGCTCATCGCGAGATCCGCGAGCTCAACACGCCCTCTGTTTCGAGACAGGACAAGAAGGTATGCCTGAAGCGCAGGCGCGTGCCTCTCAGCTCGAGGCGGCCTTGCATTGAGACCAAGAACATGTGGGTGGAAACCACTACCTACAGCCACGCATCTCCCCAGATGGAGACCCATCTGTCACCCGTAGGCCAGCTCCCCCAGCTCTTTGATGGGCTGAGCTTGCGCATGGTTTGGAGGGATGACGACTCTGGCGGAACGGGCAAGACTCGCGAGATCACCTGTCCGCTCAACAGCTTCGAGCGCCATGGCAATGGCAAGAGCCTGGTCATTCGCGTCGACAACCAGCCCAACTGCCAGATCTTCAACGCAGGTTCAAAAAATCCTCCGATGCTGTCCCTCGTCAGTCATATCGACTTTCAGGTCGACTATACCGAAGGAAAGCTCGTTCGCGACTGGTTGGGGAAGGTCCGTCAGTCACCGAGGGCTGCGGTTTACCGTCCACGCGTGGACCTCGCTGGAACGATCAGCATCAAGGGCTACTCATTCGAGAGCGAAATGCCTTCCGGAAAAAAGGAGTAAGCACGACAGAACGGATGTTGCGCGTTACTTTGGCCCAGACAGGGATTATCCTGTCTGGGCATGTCTGACCCCGCTTCATTTTGGAAAAAGTGCAGTGCCTGCAAAAAGCCCATTGCCTTCAAGGCTCTCTACTACGTCTGCAATGTCTCGACCTGCAATCGACTCCGCACCGGACTCTCGTTCTGCTCGGTCGAGTGCTGGGACTCGCATGTGCCGATGATGCGCCATCGCGAATCATGGGCAGAAGAGCGCCATGCTCCCGCACCCGGCGAGGAACAGGCCGAAGCCGCTCCGCGGCCCCGCACTCCGCGCGAGAAGCCGGCGGGCCAGGAGGCTGCGGCGGCTCAGAGCAATGCCCCGGCCCCGGTCCGAGCCATCTTGCGAAAGAAGAGCTGATCCGGCAGCGGGCTTCAGCGCCCGAGCTTGCCGATCTTTCTCACCACGCTCAGGTGCCCCCTGAACATGTCCTCAGGCGAACGTCCGGGTGAGAGGATCTCGTTATAGAGCGTGACGCGCGAGCGCGAAGGTGAGCCCTCATCGGCCACCACTTCGATCCACCCGCAAAAGTGTTTGAGCTTTTGCTCGCCATCGAGCTTGCGGTAGGTGATCAGCGAGCCGCGACGCTCCCAGCGCTCACGCCAGCGGATCTTGACGAAGAATACGGGGCTGGCCTCAACCGAAACGACTTTTGCGCCATCGGGCTGCGGCTCAACGGTGATGCGGCTATTGCCCGGATTTTTATGGTGCTGCGGATCCCAGAGAAGCTCGAGCACTCGCGCGGCCGGGTGATCGATCGTCGTACGAAGGCCCGCAACCGAGCCCTTCTCGGCGTCATCCAGCTTGCGGACGGCGGCTAACCCCAGCGTGCCCGCGGGCATGCCCTCGGAGGCAGGCACGGGCTTCCAGCCCTCGGGATTGACCCCTGGCATGAGGAGACACGGAAACGGAGGCTCGCCCGCCAGGGCCACGGCCGAGGCGGCAGGAATCCGCGCTCCCCAGCCGGCAGTGAAGCGATCCCAGACGCCGCGCAGGATCTCCAAGAGTGAGGGGCGCTTGAAGACTTCGATCACGGCACGCTGACGCGGACGCACCTGAAAGGGTTCGAGCTCGCCCTCGGGCACGATCTCAAAATAAAGTCGACCGGGCTCACGCTCGAGGAGCTCAACCTTGCGCGACCATCTGCCTTTTTTTGGGTTGTAGAGAATGATGCCCAGAAACCTGAGGCGATCGCCCTGCTCGGTGACCTGCACGAGGTTGAGTGCTGGCTCGGGCATCCCTGGAGCGATCTCGATGATGGCCGAAACCTCTACCTTCTTGAATTCGCGCGTGTGGATCTGGGCCTCCTCGGCCTTGAAATCACGGATCTCGTAGCCCGAGGCGGCAAACGCCATCAGGGGCGAAAAAAGGCCAACGAAAACCAAGGCGCGAAGGGAGTGCATGTTCCCCCGTTCTAGCGGCACACAAACGCCTCTCAAACAAAAAAACCCTCCTTTGAAGCGAACTTGCAGTAATACCGTAAGCGTGAGCGACCTTCCGCACTTGGATGCCCATCTTTTTATCTGCACCAACCGAAAGCCCGAGGGAAAGGCAAGCTGCGCCCCTCGTGGATCCGAAGCGCTTCGCGACCGGGTCAAGCAGGCGGCTGCGAAGCTTGCCGGCGGGACGGATGGAAAAAGGGCGATCCGGGTCAATGCAGCCGGATGTCTTGGCCA
>CAIOHW010000211.1 GCA_903858195.1 Oligoflexia bacterium
CTGCCAAACGTTCCAAGCGAGGGGTGGGGATTTTTCCCCACCCCTCCTTGCTTTTGAAAAGCCGTGATGCCGACGGAATCATCGCCGTGTCACCGGGCGAAGGACCGGAGGCCGAGCAGTATCTTGCTCCTCAAATCCTGCTTGAGGCCTACTCCAAGGGTATCTTTCCGTGGCCCGTTGAAACCCCCGACGGCTGGGCCACGGCGTGGTTCTTTCCGCAAAAGCGCGCCATCCTCGAGTTCGAGCGCCTCCACTTGCCCAGAAGCCTCGTCGCACAGATGCGAAAACAGCCTTTTACATTCACCTTCAATTCAGAGTTCGAGGCCGTGATCCGAGCCTGCGCCGCCTCGCCCCGAAAGGGCCAGAAGGGCACGTGGATCACCGAACCCATGATTCGCGCCTACACCCTGCTCCATGAGATGGGCAAAGCCTGGTCGATCGAGGCCCGAGATGCCTCGGGCCGCATGGTGGCAGGAATCTACGGAGTTCGATCCGAAAAATACTTCTCGGCAGAAAGCATGTTCCACACCGTCACGGGGGCCTCGAAGCTTGCGCTTCTTGAACTCATCCGCAGGCTCAAGCTCCATGGCGACACGTTTGTCGATATCCAGATGCTCACTCCCCACCTCGAACGGCTCGGAGCGCGCGAGATTCCGCGCCGCGAGTTCATCCAGAGACTGGGGTGGCTTTAGGCTCGCGCACTGAAGCAGGCGTGAACGCAAACTCGAGTTCGTCTGACCCGGCCCCGGTCCCAACCCCGGTTTTTGACGGCGAAGCCATCGAGATCTCGACCACCCCACCTCCCTCGAGGCTTCCAAACAGGATCTCGTCGGCAAGCCTGCGCTTGATCTTGTCTTGAATGAGTCTGGAGAGCGGCCGAACACCGAGCCTCGCGTCGTAGCCTTTCTTTGCAAGCCAGCGCCTCGCCTCGGCGCTGACGCGAAGATCGACTCCCTTGGAGAGGAGCTGCGTTTCGAGTTCGGTGAGTGCCTTTGCCACCACCTGCTCGAGCACCTGGTCGGAGAGCGGATTGAAGAACACGGTCGCATCGAGCCGATTTCGAAACTCAGGCGTGAACGTGCGCTCAAGCTCCCGCTGGGCGCCAGCATTCACCGGCCCCGAGCCGCCAAGCCCGAGCGGCGATCGCTCGAGTTCGCGGGAGCCCACGTTGCTCGTCATGATCAGGATCGTATTTCGGAAGTCGGCCTTGCGCCCATTGTTATCGGTGAGCGTCCCGTGATCCATCACCTGAAGCAGAATGTTCCAGATGTCGGGATGCGCTTTTTCGATCTCGTCGAGGAGCACCACCGAATGCGGATTCTTGATCAGCGCCTCGGTGAGGAGCCCCGCCTGGTCAAACCCAACATACCCGGGAGGAGCCCCGATCAGGCGCGAGACGGTGTGCTTTTCGCCGTACTCGCTCATGTCAAACCGGATGAAATGGACACCCAGCGCCTGTGCAAGCTGCTTGGAAAGCTCGGTCTTACCGACACCCGTTGGCCCACAGAACAAAAACGAACCCACGGGCTTTTCGCCTGATCGCAGGCCCGATCGCGACATGCGGATTGCCGAGACGAGTGCCGTCACTGCTTCGTCCTGCCCGTAGATCATGAGCTTGAGATCGCGCTCGAGGTTCCTGAGCCTGTCTTTTTGCGATCTCGAAACACTCTTTTCGGGAATCCGGGCAAGCTTCGAGACCACGGCCTCGATCATCGCCGAGTCCACCTGCTTTGCGCCCTGGATGCGGGCGCGCGCCCCGGCCTCGTCGATCAGGTCGATCGCCTTGTCGGGCAGGAACCGGTCGGTCATGTGCCGCACCGAGAGCTCAACCGAAGCCTGGATCGCATCGGGAGTGAACTCCACGCCGTGGTGCTTCTCGAATTCGGGCTGCAGACCCTTGAGGATTTGGATGGCCTCTTCCTGTGTCGGCTCCGGGACATCGATCTTTTGAAACCTTCGGGCCAGGGCCGGATCTTTTTCGATATTGGTACGGTATTCGTTATAGGTCGTCGAGCCGATGCACCTGAGATCACCGCGCGCGAGTGCGGGCTTGAGCAGATTTGCAGCATCCATGACTCCGCCGCTCACCTGTCCGGCGCCAACAATCATGTGGATCTCGTCGATCACCAGTATGGGCATCACACCACGCTTGGACTTTTGCTCGAGCGCCTGAAGTACGCGTTTGATGCGCCCCTCGAAATCACCACGGTATTTTGAGCCCGCGATCAGAGCCCCGAGATCCAGGAGATAGAGCTGCGCCTTGGAAAGGACCTCGGGCACCTCGCCATCCACCACCTTGCGGGCAAGCCCCTCGGCAAGCGCCGTCTTGCCCACGCCGGCTTCGCCCACCAGAAGCGGGTTATTCTTGCGTCTGCGACACAGCGTCTGGACCATGCGCTCAAGTTCAGCCGCCCGTCCGACCAGCGGATCAATCCTGCCCTCGCGCGCCCGCTCATTCAGATCAGTAGTGTAGAGCTTGAGCGGGTCCTTTTCGGCCTTGCCTTCATCCTTGGATTCAGCCGGGGATTCAGCCGGGGATGCAGCCGGGTCGCGCTCGGACGGTTCCCCATCGCCGGGCCCGCCGTCCTTCTCACGACTGGAAGACCCGTGGCTCAGGAAGAACACGACATCGAGCCGCTCGATTCCCATCCCTTCGAGCAGCGCGCGAGAAAACGAGTCTTCGGCCTGAAAGAGCGACACGAGCACGTCCTCGGGGAGCACCTCCTGCTTGCCCGATGACTGCACCTGCACGATCGCCCGCTGAATGAGGCGCTCGACTGCAGGAGTGGCAAGCGGTCCTGTGCCCCCCTGATCGCGCTCGACTTGCGGGACCTCGCGCCTTAGGTGGAACTCAAGCGACTCGCGGAGCGTATCGATCTCGGCCCCGCACTCAGCAAGCGCCTGCTCGACGCGCGAGTCTTCGAGGATGGCCCAGAACACGTGCTCGACCGTAAGAAACTCATGCCTCTGTTGAAGAGCGAACTCGATGGCCTGCTGGATCAACTTTTCTGTCGAACGTGCAATCATACGGGCTCCGCTGTGGCTGTGAGTGGAAATCCCCGGCCCCTGGCCGCCGCAATCACCTGCGAGACCTTGGCCTCGGCAATCTCGGGGGTGTAGACACCGGCAGCGGCCTTACCCCGGCTGTGGATCTCGAGGGTGAGTTCGAGCGCCTGTTTCTCGCTCTTGCCGAAATAGCGCCTGAGCACCTCGACCACGAACTCCATGGTCGTGTAGTCGTCGTTATGCAGAAGGACGGCCATGCGCGGCGGTTCTTTGACGCCTCGTTGTGTATCCGGGGCTTCCGGAAGAGCAAGCCCCCCTGCGTCGTCATGTTCTTCGTGCGCTGCCATCACCAGAACTCTCTCCCTTTTTGAGTATAGCACGCTACAATCGCGGGATGACCGAAGTGATTTTCAGCCGCGACTCGCTCAAGGCCCAGCTCGAGCGGGCGCGCTTTGAGCGTGCGATCGAGGTGGCCGAAAGCCTCGCCGAGCACCGCGCGCTCCTGACGACGGCCGAGGCTGCGCGACTCAACAACATCCTGACTGGACGGCTCCCCACCGACGAACCCTGGCGACAGGGACCGACTTCGCTGAAACTTCGTTCGGGCAGAGAGATCCAGTTTGCCGTCATGGCAGACCCCGTGATCAACCTGCGCGAGCGGCTGCACCAGGCAACCGAGGTTGCCGAAGGTGGCGATGTACTCACGGCGCTCGTGAACCTCTACTCCAACATGGTGCTCTCGCACTACTTCAGCGATGCCAACCGCCGCACGGCCGCCATCGCAGCCCACTACTTTGCCGCCCGCTACGGGCTTAGCCTCTCGGGGCTTGCGATCCATGAGATGGGACTCGGTGACCTGCGCGAAGAGGGCCGAATCGAGGCGCTGCGCGAAGCCTTTGAGAGCATGCTCAGGGTTTCGCGCTAGGGCGGGCCCGGGGCCTGCATCGACCTCAAGGAATCATTAGAAATCTGAATCATGGACAAGCCACAGCATTCTCGACCATCTGTAGGCTACTTTCCCGATACTTTCCCTCGGGACCCAATACTGGTGAACCAATTCATGGAGCACGTCCTCCTTGGTCAAATTCTGGAGCCACTCGTTCAGACTAACTCTCAAGGTTTTACCGTACCGGCGCTCGCCTCGGAGTGGGAAGTCTCTGCGAGCGGACTCTTCATGAAGTTCAAGCTACGCCAAGGGGTCCGGTTTTCCGATGGCCGCGCCCTCCATGCGAAGGACGTAGTTTACTCGCTTAAACGACACATAGACTCCACCAGGTCCCAGTCCCGAGCCTTTCTAAAGGTAATCCAATCCGTAGAGGCCGATGACAGCTCGACTGTTGGGATCAACCTGAACAGACCTTACCTCGCCATCCTTAAGGCGCTGAGCAGGGACCATCTTGGAATCGTTCCTGAAGGATGGGAGTTTGACCCAAGCGCAAGGGAACCTCTGATAGGCACGGGCGCCTATCGCGCCGTCAAGGGTCCAGAGGGCTGGCTCCTGGTGCGGAATCCGCTCCATTGGGATTTGGCTGGGACCGAGATCGAAGAATGGGCCTTGGAGGTTCTCCCGGCAGGAGTGACCTCCGCCGGTCCGCTCCCCGACCTCCTTCCTTTTGTGACAAATGCCTCATTGGAATGGATCGAGGCTCTGGCACGGAGTTCAGGGCACAAAAAGGAACCCGTTCAGCACAATCTGCAACAGTCGGCGTGGTGGTACCCCCACGGGGCGAATTTCAAGGACACGCGCTTAAAGCAGTGGATGATGGCCGCTATTCAGGCGCTCATCGGGGTCCGACAGAAGGCAATTGGCCTAACTGCAGCAACTGGAGCAATTCCAAAAGGAATCGCAGGGTATTTGACGGATTGCCCGATAACACCGATACCCAAAACCCACCCCACTGGCGAAGTCCTACCTATCCGGCTCGCGGTAATGAAAACAGAGATGCCCAGCCTCGTCGGCGATGATGGTGCGGCAGCACGGGAAATCGAAAGGGCCATGCAGGTGCACTTCGACTTCATTCCGGTCATGCCGGCGGATCTACCCGACCTTCCAAGCTTAAAGATAGATGCCCTATTTGTCGGATATGCAGGTGCATTCAGTGATCCAGAGGGATTTATCACCGTAGTGAGCTCCTTCTTGGCTTCAGACCTTGGAACCATTTTACAGGCTGAAAGGCTTCAATACGAACAAGCTGCAAGCGAGACGGACTGGACTCGACGGGCCGAGCTATATCGTCAGCTCAACCACTCCCTTGTAACATCGCGCTCGGTTGTTCCAGCTTGGCGAGCAAATGCCTGTCGTTTCAGGTCCAAAAGGCTTGCAGCGCCTGAAGTCGTGAGAACCTACACCCCTCGCCTCAAAGATTACTCTCTCCTGAAAACCGAAAGCTGATCGAACAGGGTACCTCGATCGCAGCTACCCGGGCCCTACAAAACACCTTTTCCTGCTTTCCGCTGCAGAATCGGATTCACCGCCTCAATCAGCCTTTGAGTACAGCTCTCCCAGGTCCACAGCCTGCGCTGGTTGCGCAGGGCGCGAGCCGCGCGGTCGGTGCCCTTTTCGAGCTCCTCGATCCGACGGATCTGGCTGCAAAACCCTTGGGCATGATCGGGATCCTCAAGCCAGTAGAGTCCCTCAACGGCCTGCTGCTCCAGCCGCACGGTCCCGCCGGCACGCGATGCCAGTACCGGCACCCCGGCAGCCAGAGCCTCGAGCACCACGAGCGGCAGGCCCTCAAATCGCGAAGGCAGCAGCAATCCTCGCGAAGACGCGAGCCCCAGGCGGATCATTGCCGGAGAAAGAAACCCCGTCTTAAGCACCCGCTCATGGTCGGGAAGCCCCTCGCCCGGTATGGCCACGAGCCTAAGCGCATCATCAAACTCGAGCGCGGAAAGCACCCGGTCCGGGCCCTTGACCCGGTCCCAGAGCCTGCCGATGAAGGCCCAACGATCTTTCCAAAGATCTGGCCAACTCTCTGGCCCACCGCCTGGCCCAGCGTGGGGAACATGGGTTCCGGCATCCCAGCCGTTGGCAATCACCACCGAGGGTGAACCCACGACGGGCGAAAGCCTGTGGAGCAGGAGCGCACCATGGATCGAGGCCACGAGATCAGCCCGAAGGGCGCCCGAGAGCTCGCGGTAGAAGGCCTTGAAATGCGTGTAGCGATGCCACTCTCGAAGGCCCGCCATCATGCCAAGCGAAGACCCATGGAGCGTGTGAATCCGCACCGAGGCTGTGCGCCGCACCCTGAAAAGATGCCGGCGAGGCAGGGCCGCCCCGTGGGTGCGAATCACATCGAAGGGACCCTGATGGTCACGCCCTTCAAAGAGCACCTCGGGATCAGACGAATAGCAGACGTCCACACCGCGTTTTTCGAGGCACGAAGCCATCGAGAGCAAATGCGTCTCGACTCCCCCCACCATTCCCCGGGGATCACGCAGCGTCCATTCAAGCCAGCGCATGGGATCAGTGGGTGAGCTTCTTGTACTTGATCCGGTGCGGATTGAGGGCCTCAGGCCCGAGGCGACGCTTCTTGTCCTCTTCGTAGTCCTGGTAATTGCCTTCGAAGAACACGACCTGGCTGTCGCCCTCGAAAGCCATGATGTGCGTGCACACGCGGTTCAAGAACCAGCGATCGTGGCTGATGATCATCGCACACCCGGCAAAGTTCTGGACTGCGTCTTCGAGCGCACGGAGCGTGTTGACGTCCAGATCGTTGGTCGGTTCGTCGAGCATGAGCACGTTGCCGCCGCTCTTGAGGAGCTTGGCCATGTGCACGCGATTGCGCTCACCGCCGGAGAGCACTCCCACCTTCTTTTGCTGGTCTCCGCCCGTGAAATTGAACCAAGAACAGTAGGCACGCGAGTTGACTTCGCGGTTACCCAGCATCACGACTTCGTTCTTGCCGTCGGAGATCTCTTCCCAGACCGTGCGATCCGAATCGAGGGCGTCTCGCGACTGATCGACGTAGGCGACCTTGACCGTCTCACCGGTCTTGATCGCGCCTGCGTCTGGCTTTTCAAGACCGGCAAGCATCTTGAAAAGCGTCGTCTTGCCGGCGCCGTTTGCACCGATGATGCCGACCACACTTCCAGGACGGATGTTGAACGAGAGATTCTCGAAGAGCACCTTGTCGCCAAAGCTCTTGGAGATCTTGTCGGCCTCGAACACGACATTGCCAAGCCTTGGGCCTGGCGGAATATAGATCTCCATTTCCTGGAGCTTTTCGGGCCTATCTTCTGCCAGCATCCGCTCGTAGGCCTGCACGCGAGCCTTGCTCTTGGCCTGGCGGGCCTTGGGGTTCATCTGGATCCACTCAAGCTCGCGCTCAAGCGTCTTCACGCGCTTGTTCTCGGTCTTTTCTTCCTGCC
>CAIOHW010000212.1 GCA_903858195.1 Oligoflexia bacterium
CCCCAGCGCAAATCCCTGAATCAGGCAGACGACCGGGATCTTCGAGTCATCGATTCGCGAAAAAAGCGTCTGCGTCTTCCAGAGCCAGGCATGCAGGTCGGCGTCGTTCTTTTTGAAGTGGTCCAGAAACTCAGTGACGTCCGCTCCGACAAAGAATGCATCTTTTGCGGTCGTGAGCAGCACTCCGCGCGCAGTCGAATCACTCTCGATCTTCGACCAGGCCGTCTCGAGATCAGCAAGCATGAGCGAGCTGAAGCGGTTGGCGCTCTCACCCACGAGGTCAAATTCGATCTCGCGAACGCCATCGCCGAGATCCTTGAGTTTAAGTCCCTTGCCGTCAAACAGAACGCGAGCCGAAGCTGGATTGGATGTCATGGTCCCACTAGCCTGAGGCAACCCCCTGCGCCCGTCAAATGCAGGAAAAATCTGAGCTTTTCATGCTGTCATTGCGCTGACGAAAGCCGCCCGGCCACTCGCGCCTGCAGCAGCACCACGCAGGTGCCCGCTCCCTCATGCCGCACGCGGGGATGGCTTACTCCGAGACGCGAGGACAAAAAAACAAGCTCGATCTGGTTGTCGTCTGCAAACGTGCGGGCGATCTTGAGCCCGAGCCCCGACCCTCGCTCGCCGTCGGTTCCGGGCTGGGGCGTAGTGTGTGCGACAAACACTTCAGGACCGATCCCGACCCCATCGTCCCGGATCATCCAGGCCACTGCACCATCCGGCCAGACCCGGCTTTCGACGCGCACCACACCGCCACGCGGTGTGAATTTTACGGCGTTCGAGAGCAGATTCATGAACACCTGATAGACAAACGCATCGCCTGCCGCATGGATCAAGTGTTCATCGGACGCGCCCGAGAGGTCGAGAGTCACCTGCTTTTCCTTGAGCCTGCTTTCAAACCAGGGGCCAAGCTTTCGAAGCACTCCCTGCACCGAGTGGGCAACCACGGGTGCCTTCACGTGGCCTGAAGCCCCCCGGTCAAGCTCCTGGTTGGAAAGCTCCACGTTCGTGATCATCTCGAGAATCGAAATCTGGGCAGACTCGATCTGGTTGACGATCGAGGCCTCGTCGCCCGAGACTCTCTTCTTGAGATTCCGGGCGGCAAGAAGCGAGTGCACCATCGGCTCCTTGATGTCGTGACTTAGAATCCTGAGCAGCTTCTTTCGCCACTCGTTTTGGTTCTGGTAGAGCTCTTTTTCGTCTTCGGCACGGGCAACGAGCCGGTTCCACGACTCCGAGATGATCTTGAACTGGTAGGTGGAGAGCGAAAAGATCGTCACATCGAGAATCGCCCGCAGCACCACGAGCCCCGGCTCGCGCATGCGCTTGTGCAGGTACCAAGTGTCCACGAACGGAAAGAGCGGGAGCATGAGCTGAAACAGGCACAAGCCCGCCACGGCGATTGTGGTCCTTGGATGAACCCCGCTGAACATCATGAGCGCCATGATGAACTGCGGGATCGCAACCAGATTGATGTGCGAAGTGGGGCCCAGAAACGAGCAGATCCAGACCGATGCGCCCGCGTTGGCAACCTGCGAGATCACGTTCAGCCAATAGGTCGGGATCTTGGAATTGCGAAACCAATGGGGAGCGGCAATCAGAAAAAGCCCGATGTTCACCGGGATCGCCGACTTGGGGTTGAACTCCTGCGGTGTGAAGTAGAGCGAAAAGCCCAGCGTGGTGAGCGAATAGGCGAGCGCAAACTTGCGCACATAGGCCTGCCGGATATCGCTTGAGAGGTCGCCTGCTCGGGTCATTCCTTTCAAGTTTAGATGAAAACCCTTTGCGACTTGATGCGTCATCAGGCACTCAACAAAAGTTGAGTGGGGATTCAAGCCAGTGCTCGCCTATTTTCTGACTGAAATGTCCGACACCCCGAAGCCACGCGTCCTCTGGATCGAGGATGACCAGAAGTACGCCCGCCTGCTCGAGATGGAGCTCGGGAGCCGCTTTGCCTTTGAAGTGCACGCGGAACTCACCCCCGAGCTTGGCTCCCACTGCGGGCCCGGCTCCAAGTTCGACGCCATCCTGATCGACATGCACCTCGCGCGCGGACGTCAGGGACCGCAGGACTTCAAAGCCATCCGAGGGCTTGGCTTTACGGGCCCCATCTTCGTGCTGAGCAACGACGAGACCACCGTCTCGAAGCTCGAGATGCTGGCGCTGGGGGTCGACGACTACCTTTGGAAGGTCATGCCCACCGAGGAGTTGACCCTGCGCCTGAGCAACGCCATCCAGCGCTACCGCGAAAAACGCCTCGAGCAGCCGGCAAGCCCCCCGAGCCTGGCCGGTCTTGAAATGAACCTGGGTCGTCTCTCGGCAACACTCCATTCACGCCCACTCGAGCTTTCAAAAATCGAGTTTCGAATTTTTCTCGTTTTGTTTCGCCACCACCCCCAGCCCACTCCGATCGAGACGCTAAAAAAAGACGCCTGGGAAAGCGCCATCGTTGAAGACGGCACGCTCAGCACCTTCTTCTGGAAGCTCAACAAAAAGACGCAGGGCTGGAGCTACCGCATCGTCCGCTCGGGCGAAGAGGTGTCGCTCAAGGCGTACGGGCGAACGACAGAATCTTGACGCAAGCTCCCTCCTCTCAAATTTTTTTGAGTGGAAGCGCCCTCCCGCCGGGCCCTACGATACAGCCACTGGTTTCTATCCAACCGCTGGTCTCACAGGAGGAGATCCTCACATGAAGTCATCCATTCAACTCCATTCCATCCTCGCAGCAGGGGCCATGGCGCTGCTCTCGGCCTGCGGAGGCTCGGCGCTCGATATTCCGGACGCGCTCCCCATCGTGCAGTCGACCCTGCCCACCTCACTGAAGGACTCTACCGACGCCCTGTTGATGATGAACCGCTCGTCATCGAAACCGGCCATGAATGCCTTTGCAGTCGACTCAAACATCACCGAGCTCAAGTCCCGGCTTTTCAGCGCCGGACCGACCGATTTCCAGGATCGCCTGAGCAGCATCGATAGCCGATTGAACGAGCTCGAAGAGCGTGGCGCAGACTGTGCCGACAAGGATGCCAAGGCATGGACTGTCCCGGTCGGATCAACCGGCATTCCGCTCACCACCATGTACTTCCAGTGCTACGACAGCGTCACGGGCCCGGGAGTCTCGGACTACAAGATCTACTTCGGCAAGAAGGATGGCTACTGGTACCTGGCCGAGCTGCAGATCAACGACAACTTCACAAGCGGGACCGATGGCGAGCCGCCCACGATGGCCGTGCTCTCCAAGGTGGCTGACGACGCCACGAGCGTCGAAGCCTACCAGATCACCGTCGAAAACAACGCCGGAAGCTATTACGCCACGATCACTCAGATCTTGGCCGACAAGACGGCAGGCACGTTCGAGGTTTCCACCGCTTCTTCGGCCACTGACGGCCAGGTCCTGAGCCCGGGCGCCAACATGACGGGACTGGGCTGTGGCGTCCAGATGAAGACCGATGGAACGAACATCTACGGATCGGGAAGCTTCTCGCAGGCTTCGACCTGTGCGGCGGCGGCCACGCCCTGCGTACTGGCCTCGAACTTTGATTCGGCGGGCGCGTCCTGCAGCGGGATCAATAGCTTCTCGTCCTTGGCGATGACCCGAGCCGGCCTGATCAGCGCCGATGCCGCAACCGCAGCGCGGGCCATCATCATCGACAAGACCGGCATTCCGACGGTCGACCAGGTCGAAGGCAACTAAGCAGTCGGGTTCCTGAAACCTAAAAGCCCTCGGAGCCAAGCGCTCCGGGGGCTTTTCATTTAAACCGGCATCACTTTCGTCGTCGCATCCCAGACCGACTGCATCTCGGCTGCAAAACGCGAGAGAGCCTCGCGCGCAAACGCCGTGGGCTCGACCCCAAGTTCTGAAAGCCCCACGGCAGGCACGGGTGCGCCGGCGGGATCGACGTTGATACCGATGTGCAAAAGCTGCGAAACCGCGCTTGAAGTCACGATCGAAACCGAGAGCTTGCGTCTCGCGTTGCCCTCACCCACCCAGAGGTCATCGCCCGTGCGAGGGGTCTGCACCCCAAAGCGTTCACGCAGCAGTTCGGCAAGCACGCCCACAAAAAGCCGCTGCATCCACACCCCTTCGCGAAGGGTGGGTCCAAAAAACTCACCCACAAAGTGCACCATCTCGCGCGCGCGGATGTGATCCCTTGCGAGGCGGTCTTCCCAGTCCACGAGATCTCCGGTCTTGACCTCGCAGGGCCCGCGAAAAGCCACCACGGCACTGCCTTGGATCTTGAACTGCGACAAGATCCAGTGCGGCCTGAGCTCAGGCCCGGTGTAGGCAAGCTCGTGTTCGATATACTGGGTTTTCAGTCCCGGATTCATGCCGCCATCGCCCTCAAAAAGCGCTGGCAGCTCTCACAGCGCCCGCACTGCCGCTTGCCCGAGCGGTAGCAGCTCCAAACCTCGTCAAACGGAAACGGATGCGAGAGCGCGCGAAGGACGCGCACGGTCTCGGGCTTGGTCTGATCTACGATCAGGCTCTCAACCCTGACCCTGCCGCGCGTCGAGTACTCGAGCGTCTGGTTCATCGATTCCATGAACGCACGCGAATTGTCCGGAAAAGTCGCAGCCTCTTCGCGGTTAAAGCCAATCAGCACGCGAGGGGCGCTGGCGGCCTCAGCCCAGGCACAAGCGAGATGGATCAGCACGCCGTTTCGATTGGGCACCCAGACGGCGTTTGCAGTCTTCGAGATCACAGGCATCTGATCGAGCTCGTCGCGTGCAAGTTCGGGCAAAGCCATCGAGGCATCGGTAAGTGCGCTCCCCCCGAGTTCTCCCAAGAATCGCAGGTCGAGTTCACGCACACTCACACCGTAATATTTGGCAATCGCATGGGCGGCGCGCCGCTCAGACTCCCAAGCCTGCTGACCGTAGTTCACCGTGAGTGCCGCGCACTTCCAGCCCTGCGCATGGGCAAGTGCCAGGTTGGCTGCCGAGTCGAGTCCGCCCGAGAGCAGCACGATGGCATCGAGCGCGGTGTCCACGCTCAGGCCCCTTTGCCGGGCTCAAAGTACGAGGCCGAGCAGCGGGAGTTCTCCCAGACGGTGACCTTTTCGATCCAGACGCGCCCGTCAGCCGTGGTGCCGTCGATGCGGGATGAGAGTCGATCAAAGCAGAACTTGGCAATCTGCTCGGCCGAAGTGCTCACTCCCTTGAAGTCGGCAAGCTCGTTTAGGTCCCGGTGATCCCACGGAGCCACGAGCTCTTTTGCCGCGTGCTTCAGGGTGCGAAAGTCCATGGCAAGGCCGATCGAATCGAGCCTCGTCGAACGGGCATAGACCTCGACCACGTAGTTGTGGCCATGGGGCCTCGCGCAGTCGCCCGGATAGCCTTCGATGTGGTGGGCGGCCGAAAAATCGACTTCGACTCTGAGCTCAAACATGGCCCGTTCATGCCAATTTTCGACCCATTAAGCAACCCGACGCGACTCGTCAAAAATCAGAGACTTCCTCGGGCATGCCGGCCAGATCCAGATCGAGCACCATCGTGTAGGCGTCTTCTCCATTGGAGTAAAACCCCTTTCGGATCTGGGCGATCGCAAAGCGCATGGACTGGTAGACTGCGATGGCTGCCGCGTTGCCTTTTCGGACATCGAGCACCACCCGGCGGATGTCCTTTCGAAGGGCGTCGGTGACGACCTGCCGAATCATCTTCTTGCCGTAGCCCAGACCCCGAAATGGAAAATCGACTGCAATATCAAGGATCTGAGCCTCGTCAAACATGAGCCAGAACACGACATATCCTGCGATCTGCGTGTCGGTCTCATCGTCCGTCAGCAGCAGCACCCGCGAGTAGGGCTTCTCGAGCTCCGCCTTAAACTGCTCCGCGGTCCAGGGAGCTGGATTCACGGCCTTTTCGATGCGAGCCAGCTCCGCAAGATCATCAGCGGTTGCGGGCCTTAGGCTCAGGGGCACGGCACTCGGTGCGTGTGACATGGGGCAAAGCTAGCGGAACAAACCCAGAAGCGTCAAAGGACTTGCCCGTGGACCTAGGCGGGGGCGGGGGAGCCACCTCGAGCCAGACCCGCGAAGAGGTGTGAGCCCCGTCGCCCCAGCCGCCCACTTCTTCCATGACCAGCGCCACCGCGAGCCTACCCACCCATCGGGTGGAAACGAGCCGGTCGTGGTCGCAGCAAACCAGGCTCAGAGGCTGCTGATAGCACTCACCCCCTCCCACACCCCCCGGACAGGACCGGGACATGAAGCGATACTCCCTCGGCCCACTCGGCAAGAGCGAGACCCCTTTCACCCCCGGCCCAGGCGCCAGTCGAAAGCGGACCACCACTGATGCGTTAGGTTCAAGAGTGACCCGGAGGGAACGAGCCTCGCGCCAGTCGAAAGAGCCAGAGGCTTCGGGGACTTGGGCGGCGGCTTCGAGCACAAAACCTGAGGCCGCGTACTCATTGGGTGTCTGAGGAACCTTGCCAGGCTTGCCATTTCGATCCGGAGAATACCTCACCAGTTCGACGATCTGCCGGGACTCCACCGCAAGCTCGGGCGCCACCCGGACGGCAAGCCTGCGAAACGAGGGGTTGCTCCAGCGCTCGACCCGAAACCCCATGGATTCCATGGCAGCAAACTCAGGGTTCTTGGACTCAAGCACCTCAATCGTTGGCTCGGGCAGGGCGCCCACCACCCGAAGGCTCACGAGCAGGGGCTCGTGACCCGGGAGCCTCACTTCGAGCCCGCATCGGGTCGCCGGGTCATGGCGCTCTCCCCTCTCCCCAAAGACCTTGTCGAGCAGCACCACAACCGAACCCCGGCTGCGATCAGCAACCCCGCTCTCGACTCTCCCCTCGCGGCTTGGATCTTCGGCAACCGAGCCATCGGCATACTGGCAGCGGTAGGAAAAATCCCCCGCAGGCCCCTTGGAATGCGGTGAAATCTCCAGCGCCAGGCGCGACCCCGGCTCACGGGGCCAGCGAAGCGGGGTCACGAACTCCACCCGGCTCCCGGATACCAGCGCGTCGGAAGCCCCGGACTCGGACAAATAGTCGCTATAATCAAAGCTCGACTCTGACCCGGGATGGGTCGAATCGCGAACCACTCGCACCGCAAGCTTCAGTCCCGCCACCTCCAGCGCTTCCGTGGCCTTGGCCGTCTCGGCCCCTGATTCCCCCGCGGGCCTCGGCATCATGGGCCCACAGGCTCCCAAGAGCAGGGTGACGAGAAGGGACCTGAGAATCGGGGCGCTCTTCCATCCATTTTTTGAAATCATTTTGCCTCCCATTGGATGTCCGGCCCTTCGCAACTCTCATGCCCATGTGCTAGCTTGGAGGCAATTATGAGCAATTCGCCCGCCGGCCTCCCCACCGATCTTCAAGAACCCGAGATTCATTCCGAGCTCGAGACCATGCGCCACTCCTGCGCGCACATCATGGCTCACGCCATCCAGAAGCTCTGGCCGCAGGCCAAGTTCGGGATCGGCCCCACGGTCGAAGACGGCTTTTATTATGACGTCGACCTCAACGTGAAGCTCACGCCCGAGGACCTGCCCCGGATCGAAAAGGAAATGGCCGCGATCATCAAGGCCAACCAACCATTCGTGCGCAAGGAGCACTCGGTCTCTGAGGCGCTCGAGCAGTTCAAGAAGCTTGGCCAGCCCTTCAAGATCGAAATCATCGAGACGCTCAAGAGCACCATGGGAGCGACGACGGTTTCGACCTACGGAGAGGGCGACTTCACCGATCTCTGCCGCGGCCCGCATGTGGCAGCGACGGGTGCGATCAAGGCGTTCAAGCTTCTCTCCATTGCCGGAGCCTACTGGCGCGGGAGTGAGAAGAACCCGCAGCTCCAGCGCATTTATGGCACGGCCTTCGGTTCGCAGGCCGAACTCGACGAGCACCTGAAGCTCTTGGAAGAAGCCAAGAAGCGCGACCACCGCAAGCTCGGCCGCGAGCTTGAGCTCTTTACCTTCCTGCCCGAGGCTCCCGCTTCGCCCTTCTTTTATCCCAAGGGCACGATCATCTATAACCGGCTCGTCCAGTACATCCGAGACCTCTACAAGAAGTACGACTACAGCGAAGTCATCACTCCCCAGATCATGGATGTCTCGCTCTGGAAGACCTCCGGCCACTACGACAACTACGTCGACAACATGTACTTCACCGAGATCGACGAGCGCGAATTTGGCGTCAAGCCCATGAACTGCCCGAGCCACTGCATTCTTTACGGCACGCTCAAGCACTCCTATCGGGATCTGCCGCTTCGCTACGCGGACTTTGGCAGGCTGCACCGCTACGAAAAATCAGGCGTGACCCACGGCCTGACCCGCGTGCGCTCGTTCTGCCAGGACGACGCCCACGTGTTTTGCACGCAGGACCAGATCGAAGGCGAAATCAGCAAGGTCACCGAGATGATCTTCAAGACCTTTGATCTGTTTGGCTTTGCTGACGTGCAGATCTTTTTGTCTACGCGCCCTGAAAAGCGCGTCGGCTCGGATGCGCTTTGGGATGAGGCCGAAGCCGCGCTCAAGCGCTCGCTCGACAGCCTGGGTCGCCCCTACACCGTCAACCCGGGCGATGGCGCGTTTTACGGCCCCAAGATCGACTTCATTGTCAAAGACGCCCTCAAGCGTTCATGGCAGCTCTCCACCATCCAGCTCGATTTCAACCTGCCTGAGCGCTTTGATCTCGCCTACACGGCGTCGGACAACTCGCCCAAGCGCCCGGTCATGATCCACCGCGCGGTGCTGGGATCGCTCGAGCGCTTTATCGGTGTACTCACCGAACACGTGGGCGGTGCCTTTCCGTTCTGGCTGGCTCCGATCCAGGCGAGGCTTGTGCCGATCAAAGACACCCATGTCGAGTTTTGCCGCGAGTTTGCAGCCAAGCTCAAGACCATGGGGATTCGGGTCGACATCGACGACCGCAATGAATCGATGGGTCTCAAAACCCGCGAAGCACAGGTGGCCAAGATTCCGTTTGCGCTTGCTGCCGGTGATCGCGAGATCCAAGCCGCCTCTTTTGCCGTACGGAAATACGGCGAGCGCGAACAGAAGGTCATGACGATGGACGAGATCATGGCCCTCTTTACTGGCCTCAATGAACCGCTCCAGAGGCTGTGATCAAAGTCGCTTTGCCCCCTTTACAAGCGTTCAGCTAGGAGTGACTCTGTGGCCATGAAAACGAAATTCCTCGTTACCCTCGGCGCATTGCTTTTTTCAGGCCTGGTCCATGCCGGAAAAACCGCATCCCCGTTGATCCTTGCCGACACTTCGCTGCTCATGGAAGTCGGGATCCCCATCCTCGACCATGCGCCCGAAATCGGCGTTTCGCTCGCAAGGCTTGATTCTTTGGATGAGGCGAGGCTGACCGAGGCGGCTCACCGCCATGGCAAGTGCGGGGGCTACCAGCGCCTGCCCGAGGCGCCGTGGCAAAGTCTGATCGAGAGCCGCGAGACGGGTCGATCGGCCCTCATGGATTTGGCCGAAATGGAGACCGGCGGCGTTCCTCTCAAGGGGCCCGCGCTCGCACCCCTGACTTTTGATCCTTCCATTCCTGCAGCACTCAACCAGGTCGACCCCGAGCGCCTGCGCCAGACGGTGGCTTACCTCTCGAACTTCGATACCCGCTATCACAAGGGAAGCACCCCGAACGCCCATGTCGATGCGTTTGTTAAAAAGCTCGAGGCCCTTGTGGCCAACGCTCCGTGGAAGGCGCAGATCGACACGGTCACCCACCAGGGAACGCAGCAGAAGTCGATCCGAGTCAGGATTCCGGGCCGGACCCAGCCCGACGTCATGGTGGTGCTCGGTGCCCATCTCGATTCGATCACCTACAGCTACTGGAACCGCCGCGCGCCTGGAGCTGACGACAACGCTTCAGGATCGGCAAACTTGCATGAGGCGCTTCGAATCCTCGCCACCCAGCCCCAGCCCGATCGTACGATCGACCTGTTCTGGTACGCGGGCGAAGAGGGCGGACTGATCGGCTCAAGCGAGATTGCCCGTGCCTACGCCCGGGCAGGCAACCAAGTCGTGGGAGCCCTGCAGCTCGATATGACGCTCTTTGCAGGTGACGGCGAGTTCACGCTGGGATCGATGACCGATTACACGAGCCGCGAGCTTCGAACCTGGTTTGCAGCCCTGAACCAGGCCTACATCGGCGCAAAGGTCATCGAAGACAAGTGCGGCTACGCCTGCAGTGACCACGCCTCGTGGCACAGCAACGGCTTTCGCTCGCTCATGCCGTTTGAGTCGAGCTTTGACCGGATGTTCGGAGACCTCCACACGGACAACGATGTGATCAGTGATCGACTCAACTTCAAGCATTCGGCGATGTTCACCAAGATCGCCCTGGCGTTTGCCATGACGCTTGCCAAGGAGTCGGCTTCTCCGTCGCCCGATAGCTCATCAGGTCGCTGATGTCGCCCAAAACGCAGCACAAGATGCCGTCATCGGCCGTCTCGCACCGCCCGGTCCGCCATCAGCGCGTCATTTATGACGTGCTCTACGGATTCATTCCCATCACCGAATGGGAAGAAAAGATCATCAACTCGCCGTTTTTCCAGCGCCTGCGCTGGATCCGGCAGCTTGGATTTTCGAACTACATCTTTCCGGGAGCCGAGCACAACCGCTTCGCGCACGTGATCGGAGTGATGCACTCGATGGATCAGATGATCCGTGCGCTGGGGCTTGCCGTACCGGACCACGAGCTTTTTGATCGCCACTCGATGCATCCCTCGGCCGTGCTCCACAAGAGCCTGCGCATTGCGGCCCTCCTCCATGACCTGGGCACCTTTCCGTTCTCGCATGCCATCGAGTACGCCTACATCCGCCATGGCAACGACACGCGCCGCCCCCAGAAGGCCGGGGGCAAGCATCCGGGCAAGGCGCCAAAAGACCTGCCCAACAATCACGAGCACCTCGGATCGTTCATCATCAAGAACACCCCCTACGAGGGCGGCATCACGCGGATCCTCGAGGACTTCGGCTTCGACATCCAGCTCATCTCGGACATCATCAAGGGCGACTCCGCCCACCTGATTGCAAACCAGCTCATGCACTCGGACCTCGATGCCGACCGCATGGATTACCTGCTCCGCGACTCGCACTACACGGGCATCAAGTACGGACAGTTTGACCGCGAGTACATCCTTTCAAATCTGGCCACCTACGATGCGGGCGAGGGACAGATTGCGTTTGGCGTGCGCGAGAACGCGATCCATGCGCTCGAGGACTTCTTGATTGCGCGCTTTAGCTGGTACTCGCAGGTGATCAAGAACCCGGGCTCGGCCAAGTTCGACATCATGTCCTCGCACGTCGCACAGGCCCTGCTCGAAGAAGATCTCATGTACCAGTTCCACGACCTGCTCTCGATGATCTACGAGGGAGATGAGCGCTTCTACTGGTGGACGGACATGTACTTCATGACCCGGCTGCAGGAGGTCCGCTTCGAGAAGCGCGTGAAGAACGCACGCATCTCCGAGCTGATCGGGATGCTGCTCTATCGAAGGCCCCCCAAGACCCTCCAGCATCCGCTTTTTGCCCACCGAATCCTCAAGAGTGAAGGTGACGACAGCGAGAAGCAGCGCCTCATCTCGCAGATCAACAAAAAGATTTCGGAGTTCGAACACGTGCTCAAAAAGCACGGAAGCGGCAAGGAATGGCTGCTTGCCGACATCCCCGAAAAAGATGTCGTGTTTACCCGCGCCATGGGCCACATCCGCAAACGCCGCCAGGCCGGAAGCCTGTATCGCGAACGCGACCCCGTGAAGGTGATCAACAAGGCAGGCCAGCCCCAGCTCCTCGTCGAACGAGACAACGCACTCATGAAGCACCTGTCTGGCTTCATCAACTTCGTGCCCAGCGTCTACGCCAACGAGCAGGCCTTAAATCTGCTGCGGTCGCGCGGGCTTATTCCGTAATTCCAAATAGCGGCAGATAGAGGCAGTTGAAGCGGCCTTGGTCGTTCGGGTTCGGGTTCGAACGCTTTTCTCCAATCCCAAAGCTCGGAAACATGAGGGCGCTCTTGTAGAGCGGGTTGATTGCCGGGCTGCTGCAGCGGGGCACATCAGCGGAGCTCGTCGAGCCCTCACACGAGTGCTTGAGTCCGGCCAGATGACCGAGCTCATGAGCGATGATGCTCTCCAGATCCGGAACGCTGCCCGTGACAAAGAACTGCTGGTAGTTAAGTTCGATCTGCCCGCCATAGAACGTGCGTGCGTCTGCGATCACCTGCGAGATCGGGTCACCGGTCGGGCAGGTCGTGGTGACTGCAATCACACCCGAGCTGTAGTAGGTCGAGCTCCAATCCGAGCGCTTGCGGATGACGATGGGCGAGAACACTCCGCCGGACATCCCTCCTGATAGATTGGGAATCTGGCAGGGTGCATTGGGGATGCTCCCCTCGGGAAGAGTTCCGCCTCCCACGTCAAAGGCATCGACTCCGAGTGAAAACCGGCTGACGCGATTCCATTTCTCGGCAGCATCGATGATGGCCTGCTTTTCAGTGGCACTGAAGTTCTGGCCCGATTGCGTGGCAATGGGGATCGGAAGTTGCTGCCAGCGCCCGTCAAACGTTCCCATCTGATCTTCGGCGATCACGCAGCTCTTGATGAAGGAAGACTCCCCGATCGGCGGGGCGCACGCAGGCACCGATGCGAGCAGGAGAGCTCCCACAAGCCCGATCGGAAGCCTTGCCATGCACTCACTCCACCCCATTTCGAGAAACCCCTCCCCTAGGAGCCTTTTCGGAATTTTCTCACAAGGACCTGACTGGTGCCTGACAATTATTGTTGGGTAATGTTTACGCTATAAGCCTTTGTTTCTATTCACTTTAATTCCGCCCTGCTGCCAGGTCCCCCTCCACGGGATATGGGCCTTTTGGAGCCGCTCCAGCACATCAGGAGAGGGGTGCCCATGGGGGTTTGCGTACCCTGCCGAGATCCAGGCCTCATCGGGCGTGAGAGTCCGAAGCACGTTCTCGGCGCTCGAATGCCGCGAGCCATGGTGACTGAGCTTGAGGACGAGCCTTCCCGGCGGCCGCGCGGGCAGGAGGCGCTCCAGCAGCTCAGTCTCCCGCGAGGGCCCACGTGTTCCGGCATCACCCAGGTTTAAGTAGTGCCCGCCCCCGGAAAGGGGGATCGCCACCCCGGCCATGCCGGCATTGGAGCCCCGACTCCGGTTTTCGAGCGCAGCCCATCGGTAGGGAAAGCACCCCTCCGCACGCGGCTGGGTGCGAATCCCCCAGCCCTCTGCCCACTGACGAAACTCCTGGCCGCGCGCAGTGGACCAAAGCGCCGGCGGAAGCACGATGCACCCGATGGGCACCCAGGGCGCAATCCTGCGAAGTCCGCCTGCGTGGTCTTCATCCAAGTGCGTGAGCACCACCCAGTCCAGCCTCGTCACCCCTTGCCTCGAGAACATCGAGAGCCACGCCGCTTCGCGGACAGCGCGTTGGGAGCCCGTATCGATGAGCCCGCGCGTAGGCCCGTTGACCAGTGCTGCATCCCCCTGCCCGACATCGAGCTGCGTGACTTGGAGCGGAGCGGCCGGAAGCAGGAGTCGCACGCCCACGGCGCAGGCCACGCAGGCCGATATCACCGCGAAGCGCCACTTCCTCCCGCCACCCACGAAGTAAACACAGAACGAAGCGAAGATCGCCGGCACAAGCCAGGCCGGGTCCACCACCCAGTTGACCCAGTCCAGCTTGGCCAAGGGGAGCCAGATGCCCAGCAGGAACTCCGAGAACCGACCCAGAAGCGGGCCCGCCTCCGGCACCACCAC
>CAIOHW010000213.1 GCA_903858195.1 Oligoflexia bacterium
CAGAAACGAAGTGTTGAAGTTCAGGCGCCAGTCGGCCAACTGGAAGGCGACGAGCACTCCGAGAGCCAGCGCCACAAAAGCCCAAACCAGCGTGATGATGACAAAGCTCCTGACAATCCCGTCGTCATAGCGGAACTTCTCGATTTCGGTTTTCATGTTTTCTCTCCTTCGTCTTCGAGGAGAATCCGGTGGGCCGGAGTCTCCAGATCATCAAACTGCCCGCGCCTGACCATCCAGGCGAATCCCGCCAAGAAAACGCCGGCAAGTCCGAGCGCCATCGGTAGCAGCAGGTAAACGATTCGCATCGAGCCCGCGTCGTTCATTGCGAAACCTCGGCAATCGCCTGACGCATTTTCCGGGTTCCAAGCCGAGCTGAAGTGAGAACCAGCAGTGATGACGCCGGCATGAGAAGTGCCGCAAAAAGAGGCGTGATCCAGCCGGCGATCGCTGCCGTGGCAGCCACCCCATTGTAGACGAGCGAAACGGAAAAGTTGCGTTTCACGAGCTTGAGCGTCTCGCGCCCGAGCACAATGAGGGCCGGAATCTGGGCAATCCCAGGCCGAGACAAATAAGCATCCGATGCGCGAACCGAGGCCTCCAGGCCACCCTGCACAGCGATACCGACGTAAGCACTGGCAAGAGCGATGGCGTCATTTGCCCCGTCTCCGACCATGAGCGCGTGCGGGGCACGCTCGACTTCCTGTTTTTTTGATTCGGGTGTGGCGCGCGAGATCACATCAAAAGCCGCGATGCCGAGTCTCTCGCCGACCGATGCGACCGCACCCGTCTGGTCGCCTGACAAGACCCGAACACGGATTCCGAGTTCCTTTAGTTTCGACACCACCGCGACTGCCTCTGGCCTCAGCCGGTCGCGAAGCCTCGCTCGGGCAATCTCCGCGTCCTCACAGGTGAGAACAACGGTAGTTGCCTGTCCAACGGTCTCGTCCTTGGGAATTCCAATGCGGTAGGGACGGCCGTCGATCCGGCCCTCAATTCCATTTCCAGAAATCTGCCTCCATTCCTGACACTCCAAATGAAGCCGCTGACTCGGATTCGTGACAGAAAGCTCCCGTACAAGCGCCCTGCCGATCGGATGCCTCGAGTGCGACTCCAGCGCCACGGCGATGGCTGCTACGCGGGTGGCGTCCTCGCCCGGCATGACCTGCCAATCGAGGAGCTCAAGGCGGCCTTCGGTCAGGGTTCCGGTCTTGTCAAAGAATGCTTCGCGTACCGAGGCCAGGCGCTCGAGTACGGGCGCGCCCTTGATCAAAATCCCTGCACGAGCAGCACGCGCCAGCACCGAGGCAAATGTGAGCGGAGTCGCCAGCGCAAAAACGCAAGGGCAGGTTACGAGTGCGAGAGCCAAGGTGCGATCGAGCGCCATCTCCCAGCCCGACTCAGCCACTCCAAAGAAAACCAATGGCATCAGCAGGAGCGTCACAGCGATGAAAACTCTCGAAACCCGGTCGGAGAACGCCACGATCGGAGCCCGGCTGGCCAGGCTCGACTCCATCTGCTGCACGATGCGACCCACGCGTGAGAGCCTGCCCGATCCCTTCACCCGGATTCTCATCAGAGACGAAAGGTTCTGCGTTCCGCAGAAGGCCTCGCTACCGGGTCCGATGTCCTCTGGCATCGACTCGCCCGTAAGAAGTCTGGCATCGACACTGCCCTGCCCCGCCTCCACCCGCCCGTCGGCTGGAAAGAGATCTCCAGGAAGAACCTCAAGGAGATCACCCTCCTTGAGGGCCGAAACTTCGACCTCCTGCACTGAGCCATCAGCCTCAACCCGTCGAGCACGCGATGGCATCAGGAGCTGTGCCAGACTTGAGGCCTTGAGTGCGGTTCGACTCACGCGTCTCAAGAGATAGCGGCTGGAAAGAAGCAGGAAGACGAGCGCCGTCACCGAATCAAAGTAAATGCGGTCGTTGCCGCGAAGCAGGTTAAAAACACTCACCCAAAACGAGGTCTGAAGGCCCAGTGCAACGGGCACGTCGATCGAGAGCTGCCCTGCGCGCAGCGATTCCCAGGTCGAGCGGTAAAAAGGCACGGCGCTGTAAAATAGAACGGGAAGACTCAGCACGAGGCTTCCCCAGCTGAAGAGCTCGGCATACCGGCCTTCGGCTCCCGCATAGAGAGGAATGGCCATGAGCATGATATTTCCGGCTGCGGCTCCGGCGATCCCGAGCCTGAGCAAAAGCCTTCGGTCCTCGGCCCGATCGAGCTCCTCTTCTTCGGAGGCCTTGAGTGCATGAGGGCGATACCCGAGCTTCAAAAACCCGAGAGCCACTTCCGAGAGCCTGGCCTCGGGTGTGACGCTCACTGTGGCTACCCCCGTCCCGAGATCGAGACGGACACTCGTTAGCCCGGCCACGAGCTCAGGCAGCCTCTCCACCAACCACACGCAAGCCGCGCAATGAACCCCTTCGAGGTAGAAACGGGCCGAGTCCGTTTTCACGTACTGCGCTCGAAGTGCAGGGTCGTCCAGAGCAGCGAACTCGCTCGAGCTCGAGCCCGGAGCAGCGGTCGAATCGTTCAGGGTCCTCGCTCGTGCTCCGACTCTCTCCAGGATCGAGTAATAGCGAGTGAGCCCCGCTGATTTTAGAAGTCCGTGCACGGCCTCACAGCCCGCACAGCAGTACTGGCCCCGGGCTTGGCGCGCGGAAAACGCGGACCCGCAATGCAGGCAGAGTGTGGGCGACTGCGGGATGGGGCAAGCCAGTGCTTCCATTTACATGGAGTGGCAGAGCAACCCCTGTGCCGATCGTAAGTGTTTGAAATCATGAGACTCCAGAACCCATAACAAACCCATGACGCGGCAAATTGTCCCGAACCCCGGGCGATCTGCATTTTTCCGGGACAAACTGTCACGCAGCAAGTGTACAAGCGGCGAAGCGATCATGAATCTTCAAGCCGATCCGCAAAATATTTTCTTTCGCTGCGTCGAAGACTCCAGCGAAGCCATCATGATCAGCGATTCCAAGGGAGCGCTGGTTTATGTCAATCCGGCCTGGGTCAGGACCTACGGATTTTCTTCTGAAGAGGCGCTCGGCAAGACCCCTTCGCTCCTGCACTCGGGCCTGCACTCTCGGACGTTCTACGATGCCATGTGGAAGCGCATCCAAGACCCGCAGATCGGCCACTGGAAGGGAGAGCTCATCAACCGTCGCAAGGACGGGACCCTCGTGCCCGTGCTGCTCACCATCACCCCCGTGCGCTCGAACGACGGTGCGCCGCGGGGCTACATGGGTGTTGCCGTCGACATCAGCTTTAAGAAGGAATTCGAAGCCAAGGTCGCACAGCAAGACCGCCTCGCCTCGATCGGACTTCTTGCAAGCGGCATCGCGCATGAGATCGGCACACCCTTGGGCGTGATCCGGGGTCGCGCCGAAATGATCCAACCCGAAGCAAACTCTCCGCTCGCTCAAAAAAGCATCGAGGTCATCCTCAGGCAGGCCGATCGCATTTCGAACCTGATTCAGTCACTTCTGGGTTTTGGCCGTGGCTTTGGCGAGATCCAGATCGAACTGATGAATCCCTCCAAGACCATCGAAGAAGTCCTCTCGCTCGTGGGCCAGAACCTCCGCACCGACATGGCAAACGTCAGGGCTGGGATCGAACCCGGCACGCGGATCCTGGCCGACCGATCGCGGCTCCAGCATGTGCTCCTGAACCTCACGATCAACGCCACTCAGGCCATCAAAAAAGCGATCGCGCAGGGGCGAAAAGGTCCGCACGAAGTGGTCATCAGCGGGAGCGGCCGTACGCTCAGCGTGCGCGACACGGGCTGCGGCATCGAGAAGTCGCACCTCATGGAGATCTTCAAACCCTTCTTCACGACCAAAGATGTCGGTGAAGGCACGGGACTTGGGCTGACGATCGTCTCGCAACTCCTCGACGAGATGGAGGCAAAGCTCGAGGTCGAAAGCGAGGTGGGCGTGGGCACCTGCTTTACGATCCGCTTCAGGGGCGATCAGGATTCAGAATCTTCGCCGAGCTCCTTGCGATAGAGCGTGCGTCGGTTGATGCCGAGGATCTGCGAAGCCTGCTCCTTCTTGCCGCCAGTTTTTTCAAGCACCAGCCGGATGTAGCGCTTTTCGAGCTCCTCGAGAGTCGGAAAATCACGGGTTGCCTGCGCGTAAAACTCCTCTGGAGTCTGGCTCCCCGGATCCGGCAGATCAGCTTCGTCCACCCACTGGCCCTGTGCCAGCACGACCGCGCGCTCGACCACATTCTCGAGTTCGCGAACGTTCCCCTCCCAGCGCCCCGAGAGCAGCCGGGTCATGGCACGACGGGTGAATCCGCCAACCCGACTTCCGTTGGCGGCAGCGGCCTTGCGCAGAAAAAAGTCAGCCAGTAGCGGGATGTCATCCGCGCGATGCCGAAGCGGCGGGATCACGATCGGGATCACTGAAAGGCGGTAGTAAAGATCCTCGCGGAAAATCCCGTCTTGTATCGCCTTCTTCAAATCCTTGTGGGTTGCGGCAATGATTCGAACATCGATCGACCGGTCGGTATTCTCACCCACTGCGCGGATTTTGCGCTCCTGAATGACTCGCAGGAGCTTTGCCTGGAGCGCGAAGTTCATATCGCCGATTTCATCGAGAAAGAGCGTGCCTCCCTCGGCCTCCTCGAAAAGGCCCCGCTTGCGCTGGTAGGCCCCCGTAAATGATCCCTTGGCATGGCCGAAGAGCTCGCTTTCGAGCAGCGTCTCCGGAATCGCCGTGCAGTTGATGGCGACAAACGGCCTGCCTGCGCGCGGGCCACGCCCATGGATGGCGCGTGCCACCATTTCCTTGCCGGTGCCGCTTTCTCCTGTGATCAGCACATTCGCGGCCGCAGGCGCCACGCGCTCGACCAGGTCAAAGACCTGCCTCATGGCGGCACTCTTGCCGATGATGTCACCCTGACCCCAGGTTTTTTTAAGCTCGCGCTTGAGGGCTGTGTTGTCCCGCGTCAGGCTCCGGTGCTCGATCCCCTTCTGGACGCTCACCGAAATCTCGGCAAGCTTGAAGGGCTTCACGATGTAATGAAACGCACCTTTTCGCATGGCTTCGAGAGCGGTCTCGATGCTGCCAAAAGCGGTGATGAGGATCACCGGAATCTCAGGCCTCTCGGACTTCACCCTCCGGGTGAACTCGATGCCATCCATCTGCGGCATTTTGATGTCGGAGATGATCAGGTCAATATCACCTGCCTCACAGTCGGCGGCGAGTGCGCCCCCGGAACCCAGTGCCTCCAAGGCTGCCGGAGCGGACGAGAAGGCCGAGACCCCATACCCGTCCGACTCCAGCGAGTCCTGAAGAAGCGAGCGCATCTCGGCATCGTCATCTACGACGACAATCCGGCCTCTCATGGCAACCTGCCTGCCTGTGGGTTCTGCGTTCGCTTTCATGGCTCTCAATGACGGTAATGCGTCCCCAGCATTTCACCCAGAACCCGCATTCCGTCAACGGCGGTGAAGATCCCCACCACCTTGCCGTTGGCTTGCTGGACAATGGCGCAACCGTACTTGTGGGCTGCCATCTCGGCCGCCACCTGATCAGCCGGGGTCTCAGGCAGCACGGTGTACGGCTCTGGGGTCATGACCTCCTCAGCCGTGAGCTTCTCGGCACCCTTGAACGACGAGGCAAGCTTCACATCGCGGTCGGTGAGAACACCCAGCAGCTTTCCCCCTTCCTGGACGGGCAGGTGCCGAATGCGGTGCTCGCGCATCATATCGACCGCAAACTGGATGGGCTGGTCGCGCCTCACCGAATGGGGAAAGGGGGTCATGAACTTCTGAATCGAGGGCATGGCCTTGGTTGGCATTGCAGACATTGGAATATCCTCCTGATACCCCACTCCAGCAATGTCGATGCCGACCCACGCGGGCAGAACCAAGTTTCCCGCCTTTTGCTCAATTTCTCATCGATAACAAAAGGTTACAGAATCTCCCCCCAAAGTCTAAAGCCGTCTCGCCAGCGGCCGCATGCCGGATTGCGGGACCTTCAGACACTCAGGCGGGACAATTTGTCGCGCAATCGCTCTCGAGGCTTTAGCATCATCACCATGGCCCTCGCACTGGTCACGCTGCTCTTGCCTCAGGCTCTCCCCGTCCACTCCTTCAAAGTCTGCGGCCGTAGCCTTGCCCTGGAGATCGCCTCCACCCGCGAGTCACGGGCCGTGGGCCTCATGCACCGCACCTCGGTCTCCGAGGGTACGGGGATGCTCTTCGTCTATCCCCGAGAAGAACCCCTTCGCTTTTGGATGAAAAACGTCCCGATGGACATCGACATCGGCTTCTTTGATTCCAAGGGCGCACTCGTGGCTTGGCAGACCCTGGCGGGTACAAAGCAGGGCCTCGCCGACGCCCAGTACCCCATCTACGAGAGCCAGGCTCCCGCCCGCTATGCCATCGAACTGACTCGCGGATTCTTTCGTTCGGCAAAGAAAGCGGGCTGCAGTCTTCAGCCCCTGCCCGATGCAACGAAACTTCGCATCGCGATCGAACCGTGATCGATTGAATCCCAAACCCAGTCCACCTGGTCACTGGGACAAATAGCACCGGCTGCGACCAAAAACGGATACCAGTGGTCCGGGGTCGGAATCGAAAGTCTTCCCGCTTCCGTCTCTGTCGCATGGTCGATCAACGAATCGAAATCCCGCGCGTCCAACCGCTCCTTGACCCAGGCATCGAACTCCGCAGCCCACGACGCGGGCGCGGCGCGCTCGTTCCAGTCGATTCGCCTAAGATTATGGACAATGTTTCCGCTCCCCAGGATCAGGATTCCCTGTTCCCGCAGGGGCCTGAGCTTGGCTCCGAGCTCAAAATGAAAGCGCGCACCCTCATCCATCGCAATCGAGAGCTGCACGACCGGGATATCAGCCTCGGGGTACATGTGCTTGAGCACGCTCCAAGCCCCGTGATCCAGGCCCCACTCGTCCGAGTCGCCCGCATCATTGCCATCGATCTGGGGAATGCTCACCACCGTCTGGACAAGCTCGGCAATCTCGCGACTCCCCGGGGCCGGGTACTCGACCTCAAACAGGGCTCGCGGAAATCCGCCAAAATCATGGATCGTCCGGGGCTGCGCCATGCGCGTCACCCACAGACCCTCGGTCATCCAGTGGGCCGAGATGCACACAATGCCGCGCGGGCGCGGGAGCTCTCTTCCGAGTGCCCCCAACGCCCGCGTGTAGTCATTCTTGGCCAGCGCATTCATCGGGCTCCCGTGCCCGATGAATGCAACCGGCATTTCTGGATTTGGCATCCGACCCGACCTTAGTACCGGTAGGTGTCCTGCTTGTACGGACCCTGAACGCCTACTCCGATGTACTTGGCCTGCTGCTCGGTGAGGGTCGTGAGCTTGGCGTTCAGCTTCTTGAGCTGGAGCCTGGCCACCTTCTCATCGAGGTGCTTCGGGAGCGTGTGCACACCGAGCGGATACTTTGAAGTCTGCGAGAACAGCTCGATCTGGGCGATCGTCTGGTTGGCAAACGACGAGGACATCACATAGCTCGGGTGACCCGTGCCGCAACCGAGATTCACAAGCCTGCCCTTGGCAAGCAGGATGATGCGGTTTCCGTTCGGAAAGATCACGTGATCCACCTGCGGCTTGATCTCTTCCCACTTGTACTTCTCGATCGAGGCGACATCGATCTCGTTGTCAAAATGCCCGATATTGCACACGATCGCCTGGTCCTTCATCTGGATCATGTGGTCGTGGGTGATCACGTTGTAGTTGCCGGTCGCAGTGACAAAGATGTCAGCCTGCGAGCAAGCTTCATCCATCGTCACGACCCGGTAGCCTTCCATCGCGGCCTGGAGCGCGCAGATCGGGTCGATCTCGGTGACCCACACCTGGGCGGAGAGTGCGCGCAGTGCCTGCGCCGATCCCTTGCCGACGTCTCCGTAGCCTGCAACGACAGCGACCTTGCCTGCAATCATCACGTCGGTTGCACGCTTGATGCCGTCAACCAGCGACTCGCGGCAGCCATAGAGGTTGTCAAACTTCGACTTCGTGACCGAGTCATTGACATTGATCGCCGGAAACTTGAGCTCTCCGCGCTCGTGCATCTGCTGGA
>CAIOHW010000214.1 GCA_903858195.1 Oligoflexia bacterium
GGACTTCGATGGCTTATCGGATGCCGGAGCTGACCATCCGGAGCGGCCCTATGATCTGGTATTTGCCAATATCCTTCGTCCCGTACTGATTCAATTTGCCGACGCCCTGTGCTCGCGCGTACGGCGCGACGGAGGCTGCCTCGTGCTTTCAGGCCTCGTGCAGGATGACCTTGCCGAAGTGATCGCCTGCTATTCTAAGAAGCTCGGGGTCAAGCCCATCGAGATGGCCAAGAACGAGTGGCGAGCTCTTCGTTTCAACGTCAGTTCGAAGCCCGTTTAAAGAGCAAAAAGCCCTGCTCGGACCCCCCCGTGGGCTGCCAGAGGCCTGCCTGGACAGCCTCGACTGCCATGAATCCCTCCACGCGAGATACATGCACGATGGCGTAGTGGCATTCTGAGAATCGGCGCTGGTTTCTCAAGAAGTCTTCGTGGGAGTACGCTCCCACGTATTCGACCGGGGCCCCCACTCCAAGCGACCCTCGAAGAAAGCTCCAGTCATGGCCAACGAGGCACACGGTCATGCGCGGGGGATCTTTGAGCCTAAGGGTATCGTGCGCTTGTTTCCAATCGATGCGGATCCACTCCTCGAGGTGTCCGACTTCAACCGAAGTGTAGGCCACAGGGCGTTTTAGGGCCAAAAACCCGGAGGCAGCAGTGGCGAAGGTTAGCACCACCAGCAGCGCCCCGGGCTTGGGCAGGCGGGGCACCCGGCTCTGACCCAAAAGTAGGCGGGCTAGTAGTATGGGTCCGAGCAAGAAGACGGGGAGGAGTGGGAGCAGGAATCGGGTTTCCTTGTGGGGAATCAGGCTGTGCACCCCAAAGTAGAGCACCACGCCCGGAAGCAGGATCTGAGTGGCCTCGGCAGTGCGCGAATTCTCGGTGCTTCTGGAGGGGGTCTGAGTTCCCCCCAAAAATCGGATCCCGATGGCGAAGGCCAGGATGCCAGCAAGCGCCAGTGCCCCGTCCACACCCACGAGCTCTGGAATCCGACGCAGGTAATCCCAAGTGGGTGAGGTGCCGTAAAAGCGTGAGATCTCCTCGCCGCGCGACACTTGCCGCACGAGTGTTCCCGCAAATTCACCCACCGTGAACCGGTCGAGCAACCCCGAGAGCAGGCCGGCCGAGAGCGCACCTACGGCACCGAGAAGCACCCGGCTGAGTCCTGCATGCGGGGTCCCACGACTGATCCAGAGCCCTCCTGCCGCCGTGCCCAGGCACAAAAGGCCCATCTGAGGCTTGGGGATCGCGATCGAAAAAAGGATCAGGCCAGCCCAAAACGGGTGCCTTCCGGCGACCACCCAGCGGTGAAACGTGGGGTAAAAGCCCCAGAACAAAAGCAGGGCCAGGTGATCCTGAACGGTGGTCACGCCCCAGAGCGCATAGGTGGGCACGAGCATCACGAGGGCAAGCGCCAGCAGCTGCAGGAGGCCTGCTGGCCCCGCTCGCCCTGCTGGGATGACCCACCGTACGAGTCGGTACCAGACCCATGCGTCTGCTACGGCGTATGCGCTTCTGGCCAGCACGCTTGCAGCGATACCCGAGCCCAATCCCAGGAGCTTTGCCACCCAGAGAAGGGGAACATGCAGGTAGGGAAGACTCCAGCTCCGGTAACCTTCAAGCCACTCCCACGCAAGCACCCCGTAGCCGTGCAGCACCTGAAAGGCGGGCTCAAGCGTCTGGTAATGCTCGTCGGGCCAGACCCGGTCGATGCGCGACGCCGCAAGGATCAGGCGAAGCCCCATCCCCAGGATCAAGATCCAGAACGAGAGCCTGCGAATAGGGGCGGTGGGCTCGTCCATGGGTGCCCGGACTCAGGGCCTGGCCACCGGGGCCGTGATGTCGCGGCTCGGAAAGTAGCGCATGGGCAGGCTGGACAAGTCGAAGGCCTCTTCGAGGGGTGTGAACCAGTTGAAGGTCGCCAGATGCCAGAGGGCTGCGACGCCGTCCTTCCAGAGA
>CAIOHW010000215.1 GCA_903858195.1 Oligoflexia bacterium
GCCGATGTGAGCCACTATGTTCAGCCTGGAAGCCACCTCGACCAGGAGGCACTGTCGCGTGGCACGAGCGTGTATTTCCCGGAGCGCGCTTTTCACATGCTCCCCACGGCGCTATCGACCGAGCTTTGCTCTCTTAGGCCCAACGTGCCCCGCCTCTCAATGGCCTGCTGGATTGATTACGACCGTCACGGAAATGCGGGCGAAGTGCATGTCATGGAAGCCGTGATTCAGTCGCGCAGGCGCGCCACTTACACCGAGATCGCCTCCGAGTTCGAAGAGCATGGCAAGGATGCTTCTTGGGAGTTCCAGCCCCATTTTGAGCTCTATCGTCTGATCCGAAAGTCACGGTCCGATCGCGGATCGATCGACTTTGACCTCCCCGAGGCCGACGTGGTTGTCGACAAGCAGGGCGAGCCGATTGAGATCGTCAACCGTTCAAGAAACGATGCCCATCGTCTGATCGAGGAGTTCATGATCGCGGCAAACGAAGGAGTCACTCGCTGGATGATGCAGCGGCAGTGGCCGTTTGTGTATCGCGTGCATGACGAGCCTGCACTCGCTTCACTTCAGCGTTTTGAGGAACTTGCCGGCACCGTCGGAATCCCGGTGAGCTTTTCTTCGGGAAAAAACGGTCCCGAGGGCTCGGTCTCCCCCAAGGTACTTGCCGAGGTGGTGAGGCGGGTCGAGGGACATCCAGCGCAGGATCTGCTCAACATGGCGCTCCTGCGCTCGCTCAAGCAGGCCATCTACAGCTCGACCCATGGTCAGCACTATGGACTCGCATCCGAGGCTTATACTCATTTCACGAGCCCGATCAGACGATACCCGGATCTAGTGGTCCATCGCCTGATCCGCTGGGCCTTGAGGGTTGAAAAACGCCTCGAGGCGCCACTCAAGCGCCATGAGCGGGATGCCCTGGAAACGGAACTTGCCGAAATCTGCGACCACTGCAGCTACCGAGAGCGTGTGGCAGCCGAGGCCGATCGTGAGGCGATCCGTCTCAAGCAGGTCAGACTGATGTCGCGGCATCTCGGGGCGGAGTTTGACGCCAAAGTGATCGGCATGACCGAGACCGGACTTTTCGTGCAGATCGCCACTCCATTTTGCGAGGGGATGGTTTCGCGCGATTCAATGACTGACGACTTCTATGAGTTCAATGAGGAGCGCATGGTCTTTTTCGGCCGACGCACCCGCCGAACCTATAAGGTGGGTCAGGCGCTCAAGGTCAGGGTCGATCGTACGGATCTGGACCGACGTCAAATTGACTTCGGAATCGTATCGGCCTCGACCGTTCCGGCCGACGATGGGCTTGATTCGCTCGAGAGGCCCACCCCCTGGACCCGGCAAAAATCACCGCGTAGACGCCGCTAAACGTCGCGTGTGACAATGTTCTGAAGATGCAGTGGCTTCGAGCAGGCATGCAGCTTGGCCAAGTGGTCAAGAACGTGCAGCGCCTGAGACAGATTTTGCGCGTCCTTGCGCGGCACGGGTTTGCAGACCTCGTGCTCAGGATGAATCTTGGCAAGTTTCTCCCGAATCGGGTCTCGAGTTTCGTTGAGTCACAGGCTGAAAAGTCCACCGGAGTCAGAATTCGCGAGTCCTGCGAGGAGCTGGGTCCGACCTTCGTGAAACTCGGCCAGCTGCTCTCCACACGCCCCGATGTCGTTCCAGAGGCGGTCGTGGCCGAACTCACGCGTCTCCAGGACAACGTCCAGCCCCTTCCATTCGAAACTGTCCGGGGTGTTGCCGAGCGTGAGCTCGGAAAACCCCTCTCTGAAGCGTACGCGTCTTTTGCGGAGAAGCCGCTTGCTGCCGCTAGCATTGGGCAGGTGCATGAGGCCGTGCTGGCGACCGGAGAGAAGGTCGTCGTCAAGGTACAGCGGCCTGAGATCGAGGGCATCATCCAGACGGACATTGCTCTCCTCGCGTTCCTTGCCGGGTTGCTCGAAAAGTATGTGCCTGAGAGTCGGGTGTTCCGGCCCAAGGTGATCGTAGATGAGTTCTTCAAAAGCCTCGTCTACGAGCTCGACTACGTGGTA
>CAIOHW010000216.1 GCA_903858195.1 Oligoflexia bacterium
CGTGAACTCCGGGCAGGCGACCTCGTCCTGACTCTCCTTCCCGGACTTGCCGGTGTGGCATGGATGATTGTGCCCGATCTGCCGCTCTTTTTGGGCTGGTCCCTTTGCTGGTGGGGCTGCTGGAAAGGTGTCGAAGATCACCCCTCGGCCGAAGCCAGCGCGCCCTGGGTCCTGTTCCTTGGAGCCGCAATCGGCGTGCTCTCGAAGTTCTCGGCAGTGCTCTTTCTCTTTTCTGTCGCCGTCGTGATCCTCTTTGCGCCCAAGCCCGCCCGAGACCGGAGGCGCGCCCTCCTTTTAGCTCTGGCCGGAGGCGCCGCTGCGGGCCTGCTCCCCACATTCATCTGGAACCTTCAGAACGACTGGGTGTCGATCCGATATCAGTTCGTGGAGCGGCACCGCCAGGGCGGCGGCGTCGACCTGCAACGCTACCTCCAGTTCTGGGCCGCCCAACTTCTACTCGTAGGACCGGCACTGATCACCTGGAGCCTGCTTCGGGCGCATACGCTGCTTCGCGGAACCAGGAGCCGCTTCGTGCTGGCATTTGTGCTGCCGGCGGCAGGGGTGTTCTGGCTTCAGCCTCTGGTCTCGGAGTTCAAACCCCACTGGGCCCTGATTGCGTGGTGGCCGCTTGCGCTTTGGGCCGCATCCGAACCCAGGCGACCGCGCTGGCTTGTGCCGCTGCACACGGCATGGGTGGTACTCGTGCTCGGAGCCTGGACGGCGTTTTCGCACTGGCCCGTGCAGGCGTGGCTCACCGAGTGGAAAACCGGAAGCCCGGGCGATCCGCGCTGGGACATTACCAATGACTTTTATGGATGGGATGCCCTCCCGCGCCTGATCGATTCGAAGCTCGGCCCTGAGGGTGCGAACACTCCGGTACTGGGTTCGCGCTACCAGACTGCCTCTCAGGCTGCTTTTTCACTGGGTTCGAAAAACGCGGTCTCTCTCGTGGGCAGGCGGAAGGGCGAAACACAGGAGTGGCCCGCCCTCTCCGGCCACCTCGAGCCCGTGCAGGGTTCATACTGGCCGAGGCTCAAGGCACCTGTGCTTTTTGTCGCCGACCAGCGCTACAGCGAAGGCCCGCAGTTCAGGGATGCCCAGTGCGAGGAGCTCGGCACTGCAGACACCCTCCGCGGAAGGTATCGCGCCAAGAAAATCCAGCTCTGGCGTTGCCGACCGAACTGAGACAGTTCGTCGGTTAAGGGTCCTTTTAGCGGCTCTTTTTGACCAGCTTCACGAGGTCGTTTCGAACCCACGCAAACGACTGGGCGGTGCCATCTGCACGGTTCTCGACTGCGATCCGAAACCAGCGCTCGCTCCAGTCGACCACGGCAAAGGTCTTGCCGGGCTGAAAAACACCGACCACTTCGTGATCCAGGCCCGGTCCCGCCCGGAGCTGAACGCGCGGAGAAAGGGCCTCCACTTCGAGGCCGGTCTGGCGAATCTGTTCAGAAACGACATTTTCAGGGCTTCGATCCGGAGCCATCGCCCCGCTTGCGATCGAATCACTCACCAGGCTCGGGGCCTGAATCGCCTGGGTCTGGGCGCTGGGCACGACCGGCTTGGACTGCGCGGTCTTCATGCTGTCGCGATCCACCGGCATGGGTGTGGTCACCCAGGTGTAAACTCCCACGGCCACGGCACCCAGCACACCGAGTGCGAGGGTCCGGGTCACCATCTTGTAGATCCTCCGACCCGTACGGTTGCCGTCTGCCGTCTTGCGCTCAGGAAGCGGAGGAGGAAGGGGTTTGGAGATCAGGCCCTGCGAGCCGGCAAAGGGCGGGGGCAGGACCTTGGCCTTTTCCATTTCACGCGCGACCTGCTGGACGGCTGTCGGACCGGCCGTCACCTTGCGCGAGGGACGAATCACGGGCTTGGCCGCCTCGAGGGTCTTCTGGCTCACGCGCCACGGCGACTCCGTGAGGATGCTGGAGCCGAGCCCTGCAGAGGGGGTCGTTACATTGCCATCCACGCGCACGGCGCCTGCGTCGGAGCGTCGCACGAGCGAGAACCCCGAACACTGATAACACTTCGAGAAACACCAGCCCTCTCCGAGCTGTTCATCGGGAACATTCAGTCCGACGCTGCAATGAGGACAATTCCAACGCATGGGTAAGACTCCTTCAAGACCCAGCCAACCACTCGGCCCGGCCCCTAGCTTTTCAAAGAAATGGCCAAGGGGCAAGCGATCCTGTCACTCGGACTTCAGCGCTTCCCGGATGCGTTCTGCGGAGTGTCGGGCAGCCTCAAGCTCGCTGGTCAGGCCCTTGGGTTGCTCCTCGGCGGGGCTACGAGAGGCGACTTCCTCGCCCTGCAGCGCAAGCTTTGCGGGCTGCTGCCGGCCCTGCTGCTCGGGGTCATGCTCATGGAACACCCGGATCACGACCCGCCGGTTCTCGGCCAGCGCCGCGTCATCCCAGCTTCCATCCGGTTGGCGAGCCTCTTTGAGGGGTCGGGTATCGGCATAGCCGAGGGCTGCCATGGTCCGGGGATCAAAGCCGGAGTCGAGAAACACTCGGACGACCCGCGAGGCGCGGGCGCTCGAGAGCTCCCAGTTGGTGGGAAACGACCCTGAAAGCACGGGCCTCGAATCGGTGTGCCCCTCGACGACAAAGCGAAACGCTCGCTTCTCGAACTGCTCGCGTTCACGAAGGGCAGCAGCCAGCTCGCCCAGGACCCTTCGGCCCGACTCGGTAATCTCGGCGCTCAGGGTTTCGAAAAATACCTGTGACTTGAAGATGATCGCCACTCCGCCCTCGGAGACCTCAACGCTTGCTTCTCCCTTGAGTGGCGTGTCTTGAATGATCTGGGTCACCCACTTGGAGAGATCCTGTGCGGGGGACTTGAATTCGCCACCGAAGTGCTCGGCCACTGATTGCTTCACCCGCTCGAACTGGGGCTCGTCGAGCTTGGACATGCTGAAGAGCATGATGAAGAAGCCGCACAGGAGCGTCATCATGTCGGCGTATGACACCAGCCAGTTGGACTCGTCATCGCCATGAGAGCCGCCCGCATGCGCGCCGGAGTCATGGTGACGATAGTGGTGCTCTTCGCCATGCTCATGCGCGGCGCCGAGCTTTTTCTTGAGGCCGAGGATGGCCTTGATCATGCGGCTGCCTTCCTCAAGACGCGATCCTTGGGAAGCAGGTAGGAATTGAGCGACTCGCGCATGGTGATCGGATTGACCTGCTGCTTGATCAGGCATGCCCCCTCGAGAATGATGCGCCTGAGCGCAACCTCTTCACGGGTACGTTCAGTCAGGGCCTCGGCAATCGGAATGAACACCAGGTTGGCAAGCGCGATCCCGTACAGCGTGCCGATCAGGCCGATCGACATCGCCGGGCCGATGAGCTTCTGGCTATCAGGGGCGCCGATCTTCTGGAGCACTGCGATCATCCCGAGGGTGGTCGCCAGGAGCCCGAAGGCCGGAGGAAACCTGCCGATGATCCGGAACATGTTGGCTTCCTCCATGTACCGGGTCTCCACCGTCTTGAGACGCTGCTCAAGCGTGTTGCGAATCTCACGCTCGGTGAGCACGCCACCGGCGACTAGGGCGACCGACTCCTTGAGAAAGTCATGCCGGATCGCACCAAGCGACTCATTCAGAGCCGTAACCCCGCTGGTGGCTTTTCGATTGAGCTCCAGCAGCTGGGCGATCGTGCCCTGATAATCCACGCGGTTTCTGCCCAGGACGCGCAGGAGAAAAACCCTTACGAGCGTCATCACTTTTCCAAACGGAAAACTGATGCTTGCAGCCGCGAGGGTACCGCCCACGACGATCAGCATGCCGTGCTTGTCGAGAAAGAAAGCCATCTCCATTCCTGTCTCATGGAGGGCAAAGTACATGACGGTCACACCGCACACGCATCCAAAGAGCGACGAAAAATTCATAATCAGGCGGCTTCCTTCCCGGTTTTCAGTGCCTTTTGCCAGAGCTGGTACTGGCTCACTACGTAGTCGTCATTCAGGGTCCTGAGCCTTCCGACGAGCTGCTGAATGCACCCCTCCAGAAACCGCATCTTGCGCTCGGGGGCGGAACCCAGAAATTGCTGGAACTCCTCCTTGCCGATCAGCAGCAGCGTGCACTCGGTCAGGCTCTGAACACTAGCCGACCTCGGAAGCGAATCGACCAGTGACATCTCCCCAAAAAAAGAGCCTGCCTGCAGCTGGCCAACGTCGTAGACATTGCCGCTCAGCTTGTTGACCTTGTAGATGCCGACCTGGCCCTGGACGATCAGGTACATCCCCCAGGTCGACTCCCCCTCGATCACGATGCTGGTGTAGGGCTCGTACTTCAGGAGACGCCCCATCTGGGCCAGGGATCGCAGCTCGTCATCCGTAAATGCGGACAGGAGCGCAACGTTGCGGATCTGGTCGATCGAAAGCTGCATCAGGCAACCCGCCTCAGTGCGGCCGGCCGATTTCCGTCCGGGGCTGCCGTAACGGCCTTGGCGGGTGCAACCGCAGCTCCTGCAAACATCCGCTCATTGGTCTCTGCCAGATTGATGAGTCCCTCGTTTGCCATGACCTTCATGCGATTGAGAATCTTTCGCTCGACGGCGTGGTAGGCCTCACGACTCACAGGGGGCAGGGTGTCGAGCTCCTCTTCGAGCTCTGCGACCAGGTCCTTGGGTGCCTTCGAGAAGATATGGCTTCTCAGCTCGCCCGTGGCGCCCTTCAGGAACTGCAGAAGCTCGTCATGCTTGAGCGACAGGACCACCTCAAGGAGCTGCCCATCGCGCAGGTACCTGAGGGTATCGACACTCACGAGCTTGTTGCGGATCATGCGCGCGCTGTCCGGATGGGTCACCTCGAGGCTCTTCATCACGTTGCGCTGGGTATCTTCGGCCGTCTTTTCGAGCAGTCCGACCAGCACCTCGGAACCGGGCAGTGCCTCGGTGTTGAGCTTGGGGTTGTCGCGCCTCTTGCGCTTGAGCGCCTGGGCCACGTTGTACACGTAGTCGCGGGGCAGGTAGTCGATTCGGGACAGCTCTGCCATCAACTGGAGGCGCGCATCCTCGTCCAACTGCTGGAAGATCAGGTTGCGCTTCTGGGGGTCGCACTGGGTGGAGACGATCGCCTTGACGGTCATCGATTCATTTCGAAGCAGCTCGGAGATCTGCATCCCGTCCATGTCGACCAGGAAATCAAACAGGTTGGAGGATCGATTACCCAGCACCACGAGCTTTCCGGCAACCGTGCGGTTGTGAAGACGGCGAAGCAGGTCGAGTTTCTCGTCATCAGACATTTCGAGAGGGTTCTTGGCGTAGAACTCGGTGAGTTCGTTCAAGTCACCCTGCAAGCTCGGGTCGCGCAGCATGTCGACCACGATGGCCTCACCAAAGATCTGCATGTAGGCGGCCGTCGCCTCCACCCCCTCCTCGGTGAGGATGCGACTGAAAACCACCTTTGCGACTCGCGGAGACTCGGCAAAAACCCTGGAGAGCTCCTCGATCAGACGCTCGATCTCATATCGAACGGCTACCGTCTTGACGCGTTCCTCACCCGGAGAGAGCGAACCACCCAGATCGGCAGCAGGCGAGGGCGCAGCTCCGCTCGACCCGAACGGCGATCCGAGAAAGGCAGGCACAATGCTCGGCGCCTTGCCCGAAGCCCAGAATCCGGTGATCGCGATCAGCGTCAGGAGCGAAAGGACCAAGGCCGCAAACACAACGCCGTAAAGCTTGAACTTGTCGAGCTCGCGTTGGACTGCGTCCCCGTTTTCGACCCGCTCAATCTTCTCAAAGCGCTCAAAACGCTCCTGCTTGGCGCTCGTTTCCTGGTTCGATGATTTTGAGTCCTGAACGGACCGGGCATCCAGGCGACTCTCGTTCTTCAGGGTGCTCGTCTCGTTGTTGAGCGAGCTGTTCTGGGTACTCGAGTTGTTCTGGGTACTTGAGCTGTTCTGGGTGCTCGAGTTCGTCGTGGAGTCGGTCTTCTCGTTCAGCTCCGAGACCGAGAGCCCGGAGGGAGTGCGTCCACGGAGGCGTCCGCCCGGGAGCCCGGCCAGGAATCCGCCGGTCGGGACCGCGCCATTCGGGCCCTGCGGAAAGCGCAGCACTTTGGATGACAGGGTGACATTCTTGTATCCGGCCGTGCGCAGGCGAGCCATCTCGAGCAGGTTGGCCTGCTCCTCGGCCCCAAGCGACTCGTCGATCAGGATAGTGGCGGCGACTTCGTTGATTCGAACTGCAGTCGACCCTTCCTGGACGAACTCGCCGCTGGGTCCGTACTGGGCCTCCTCGGGGTTGACCGCTTCGGCATCGAGGTTGAATTCGCCAAGCAGACATTGATCGGGGCAGAACTGCTGAAAGAGGCCCTCAAGCGTGCCCCTGAATCCGTTGCTGATCTTTTCGCGGATCGCAGCGACCCTTCCCACCGAACCGATCGGCTGCGGAAAAGATGCCACCTTGACATCGACCTGCACCGGATATTCGAGCGTCTCGAGGTACTGCTCCACAAGTTCAACGAGCTTTGCCCGCGAAACGGGTCCGATCTTTTCGTCGACCAGCAGCTTGACCTTGCCAGCCATCGGCGCAAGTCGGGCTGCGGTGCGGGGATCCACCTCGTCGAAGCCCGGCGTCACCGACGATGCAGAGTCGAGCTCGACATCCACCGACACCTGGAGCAGCTTGCATGACGGAAGCCCGCTGCCATCGGCCTGGCAATAGCGCTCGAGGAGCGGCTCGATCAGGGTGCGCACCTGCCGACTGGCGGAGGCAGCGACCTGCTCCCGGGTCTCGGCCAGGGCATGGCCCGAATGAAGGGCGGAGCTTGCGGCGGCAAGAATCGCGATCAGAAGGGGGAGTGAGCGCCTCATGGGGTCTGGCCTCCTGCCGGTAGGGCGGCAGCCGGAACTCGCTCACCCCTGCGATCAAGGAAGCGTCGCAACGGCTCGTTTGTGGGGTCGAGCTTCAAAGCCTGAGCCCATGACATGCGGGCAAGATCGCCGTATCCGAGGCGGTCCAGCAGAGTGCCGCGCATCGCATGGAGCCTGGGATCAGTGGGATGTTCCTTCATCAGTTCTTCGGCCTCGAGGAGCGCGGCTTCATAACGGCGCTCCCTGAAGAGACCCTTGATGCGGTCCAGTGAGCCGAGATAGCTGTGGTCACCCTTGGGCAGGTCCTCTTCCACGGCCTGAAGCCCCATCTCCTGCTCAAGCTCGCGGCGCTCGGCGGCCTGCTCGGGTGCAGGCTGCGGCATCTGTCGCTGGATCTCACGGTCAACTGAAGAGGGTCGGCGCGACCCATAGTCTTCGGATCCCCGGCCTGCCGCTTCGCCCGGTTCGGCGGAGGCGGGACTGCGGCCCTGCGGGCCCATGGGCACGACCCACTCGGAAACCTCCGAGTCTCGCGCAGGGATCTCGAACTCCACGGCGCGATCGCCTCGTTTGGATCGCACCACCACGGGAGCCGAAGAGTCGAAGGTCGGTCCCGGATACAGTGAGCCAAACGGATTGGCGATCGGCTTGGATCGTTCGTCCTGGTCATCGAGTGCAAGAAAGCTCTTCGCGCCGCCGCAGGAGGACTGAAGCCCCATCAGCAGGACAGATAGCGAAACTGCGCGGATTTGCTTCCTCGTGTTCATCATTCCTTCCTCAAAAGAGGGCCTCAAAAGAGCGCGCTGACCCCAAACAGCGCCTCAATACCCGAAACAGATCCCACATCAGTCGTGGCCAGAAACTTGGTGCCCGTAGGCCGGTAGGCAAGCGAGGTCGTAACCGCCCAGTACTTGGCAAGCCTCCACTCATATCCCCCGCGGATGATCCCACCGAGGAAACCGGAGGCGTAGGTGCCGCCCACACCGGCCAGGATGCTTCCCCTTGCGCGGTTGTAGTTCTCTTCCTCGCCGATCAGGTTCCATGCATGTTCAAACAGGAGCGTGAGGTTCAAACCGCCATACAGGTCATTGTTACCTGCGGTGTCCGCACCCACGATGCTGTTGGCGTTCCTGAAGTAATCGAGCTCAAAGCCGACTTCCTTCTTTCGGTTGTCGTATCGCTCCATCATGCGGAAGCCGATTCCAAGCGTGCTGGTGTAGCCGCTCACGTCGGGCTGGTATCCATAATAGACGGTGGCCCGATACTGAACTACGGGGAGGTACTCGGAGGCGCTCCTCATGCCCTCAAGCTGGCTCTGGTCCACTCCGCGCCTGTAGGCGGAGGTTCGCGAGGTCTCTGAGTTATAGCTCCTCGACCAGATCACGGCTCCGGTGTCGGCTTCGGTCACATAGAGTGACAGCACCATCCCGGTGGGCTGGTACGAGAATGCGACATCCATGAAATTCTGGATTCCGGACTGGCGCGCGATTCGCGACATCTCAGCGGGGTTGGTCTCAGGACCGCTGATCACCATCTGATCTCCGCTCAGGACGGTTTTTCGTGCCCGACATGGAAGGCATTGGATCATTCGGACCTTGGCCGCCTTGAGCAGGCGCTCGGTGATGACGAGCTCCAGGTGCGACTTGAAGCTCGCGGGGACGAGCTCGTTTACGGCGAGGTTTCGAATCGACAGGTCGCGCAGTCCACTCACCTGTCCGTTCTTGAGGTCGTACTCAAAGTCACTCACGAGGTCCTCGAGCACCGTGTAGAAGTTGCGCATCGGATCCGGGTTCTTCGCCGATGGCGCGGTCCTCTGCTCCGCCCGGCCATCAGCCGCACGTGCAGGGGTGGACGCACCGAAAGCGGCCGCCACCACCAACGCCAGGATTTGAATTCTCGACCCGATCAAGACACACCCCTCTCCCTTGCTCTTCGGTGCGCCGCCCGAGCACTTGAACATCTTCTTCAGCTCTCAGGTTCCCGGCATTTCCTGCCGATGAAACCTCGTGAAACTGCGGAATTTCCGTCAAAAAAACGACATCCTGCTCCTGCTGGGCGCCCTGCTTGCCGCATGCACAAGCATCCAGTCCGTGCAGGCACCGGTGGTTCCTCCCGAACCGGCGCCGGTGCTCGACCTCCCGCACCCACAGGGGTTCGGCATCACCGAACTGAAGGCGCTGTTTCTCGACCCCAAGGCGCCGGAGCCGGCCCAGGTCGTGGGATGTGCAGATGCCTTCAAGGAGCTTTCGCGCAAAACCCAGCTCCGCGACGAAATCAGGGCGGGAGCGCGCGAACTGGTCATCGAAAAGCCCGTTTTGAGCCACTGGTGCTTTTACTCGAAGCTACTTGAGCTCGACGAGGCCCTTCGCAAGAACGGGATCATCGAAGACAGGCAGCAGATGACTCTTGCGACCTTTAACTTTGCCATCGCCACGGCGCGTGCCTTCCAGCTCGAGTTCAAGGACTCGCGCTACCTGCGCTGGGCGATCCAGCGCTACCGCGCGATATCGCCCATCGTTTTTCAGCGCCGCGTGGAACTCACACCTGAGGCAACGGCAGAACTGGCAGTGATCGAAAACCCGTTTGGCATCTGGAAGCCTCTTCCCGAGCGGCAATCCATCCTCAAGAAGTACGGGCTCCGGGAAGAAGACCAGCCAGCGAAGGTGGACCGTGCTCCTGCCACGGCCATCGAGGAGCGCAAAAGCCAATGAGTGTATGGACTCCTGTGGTTGCCACAGCCATTCCGGTGGTGATGTTTGCACTCTGGCTCGAGTACTTTCGCAAGGACTGGCAGACCGAGGACGAACCTGAGGCTGCGATTGCCCGCCTCCGGCTCGCAGGCCTGCTTGTCACCACACTTCAGCTCGTGATCTTTCTCTCGCTCTCGCCCATGCGGCAGGAGAGCTCACTTGCAGGCATGGTCGGCCTTTGGGTGGCGCTCGCCGGCCTGGTCACCCAGCGCGTGATGCAGGCCCGGATGGAGGCGGCCATTTTCCGGTCGGCTCGCCCATCCGAGATGCTCGAGAAGATGAGTTCCTCGGGCGCCCGGGTCCTGGGCTCGCAGATGCTTTGGGCGTTTGCAGGAGTGGTCGTCTATCTGGGATTGCTGGGCCTCTCGCTTGGTTCTACGGCGGTTGCAATCGCCTACTTCAGGCTCGAGGGCTGGAAGGCGCTTGCCGCTCTCGGTGCAGGCACCGTGATCGGTTACAGCCTTGCACTGGCTTCGAACTTCGTGCTCTCGCCGTGGTTCCTTCGCAGGATCATTCCCGGAAGAGAGCTACCTGAAGGAGAGCTTCGCGGACGACTCGCAGGATGGTTTGCCAGCACGGGCACCCCGGAGCCCGAGTTTCGGATGATGGACCCTCAGGCCCGAGGCCTTGCCAACGCCTGGGTGACGGGACTGGCCTGGCTCAGGGGCCCGCTCCGCCCCGTGCTTTGGCTCAGCGCGCCCCTGGTATCGCAACTCAGCCCGACCGAGCTTGAGGCCGTGATCAAACATGAGATCGTGCATCTGAAGAAAAACCACCTCACCCAGCGCTTTGCCCTGGCCTGGGCGATGTCGCTCCTGGTGCTGATCACGCTCGCCTCGGCGCTCGCCCTGGCGGCATGGCTTCCACCCCAGCATGTGGGTCCGGTGCTTCCGGCATTTTCGATTTTTCTGGCTGCGGCTCTGGTCTGGGGATCTCTCAAGACGCTCGAAGAACAGGCTCACCTGCACGAGCTTGAGGCCGACCTCTGCAGCATCACCGAACTCGGTGCCAGGGCTTCGGCTTTGGCTGCGGCCCTGAAGAAAGTTGCCCAGATCAACGGCGAGTCGGTCTCTGCCACGCACCCGTCGCTGGCCGCGCGACTCCAGGCGCTCGAACCGCTGCTTCTGCGCGAAGGCGATGATCGCAACGAGGATGATCGGGACGAGGATCTGGACCAGGCAGCCTGAGTCGCTGACCCAAGCCTAAAAAATGAGAACCCCCCCCCATGCTCGGCACATGGAGGGGGGCGGGCTCATTACGGCTCCGTCGCACTATGCGGTGGAGTCGCGGGCGCAGTTTCCAGACGCGCGGAGGCTTAGAGCAGCTTCAGCGCAGTCATTGGGTTTTGGTTGGCCTGGGCCAGCACTGAGACGCCGGCCTGCTGCAGGATGTTGTCTCGCACCATGTTGGAGGTTTCCTCCGCGACGTCCGTATCGGCGATGCGCGACCTTGCAGCCATCAGGTTCTCTTTTGTGATGGCCAGGTTGTTGGTGGTCGACTGGAGCTTGTTCTGCATGGCTCCGAGTCGAGCTCGAGTGTCACTCACCTTGCTGAGCGCAGAGTCGAGCTGGTCGATCGACTCACGAGCATCCTCGATGGACTCCGCCTTCACCCCGTCGATTCCGAGGGCTGCCGAGCGAGCATCGTACTCACCCACGCTGAAGTTGATCCGGTCGGCCTCGTCGTTGCGAATGCCCACCTGGAACTCAAGGACTTCCTTGCTGCCAGATGCGTTCAGCAGCTGGGTTCCGTTGTAGGTAGTCACGTTGGCGATGCGATCCACTTCCTGAATCAGGCTCTGGAACTCCTGATTGATGAAGCCTCGCTCCTTGTCGCCGATCGTGTCCGAAGCTGCCTGGACCGACAGCTCGCGAAGGCGGACCAGGATGTTGCCCACTTCGTTCAGGCCGCCTTCTGCGACCTGCACGAGCGAGATGCCCGACACTGCGTTCTTTTCGGCCTCGCTCATCGAGCGGACCTGCGCACGCAGGTTTTCAGACACTGCCAAGCCGGCGGCGTCATCACCTGCCTGGGTGATCCGGTTGCCCGAAGACAACCTTTGGAATGATTTTCCCTGTTGGGAACTGGTTTTCCCGAGAACACGGTTCGCGGAAATTGCAGCCATATTCGTTGCGATTCTCAAGCCCATACGTACAGCCTCCGAAGTGAGAGCAAGCCTCCGGCACTCAGGCACAGCAATGCCTGGGGTTGTGGCCGGACGGCCTGGTTTCTTCCAGTGGCAGGGTTGCCCCCACCGCTGGCCGAGTTTGTTCTTTGGTTAAACGTCTGGGTTCAATCGCGACACGAGTTTAGATCGCAGGACCACTGCAACCCAAACCGAGTTGGGACCACTTAGGGTACCGCCTCCAGCAACAGCAACGTACTTTAGGCAGACGTCGCCAGCGTTCCCATGGTCGGTTGGTGCCTTCCACTTTCCCGCTGACACCCATCTCTTCGGCGCTGCGTCAGGATACTTGAGTTTTTCGGTATTTTCTTAACAATTTAAGAAATTCGTCCATGAAATCAACACAAAAAAATGGGGGTGGAACCCGTTAAGGTCCCACCCCGCATTGGTGATTTCACATCCCTGGCTCAGACGTTAGGCGCCAGAGCCAGGGAGTGAGGTGACTTATCCCAGAAGCTTGAGGGCCATCGTGGGATTCTGATTGGCTTGACTGAGGACCGAAGTACCTGCCTGAGCCAGGATGCTGCTCTTGGCAAGTTCTGCGCTTTCCGATGCCATGTCGACATCGTGGATGCGGCTACGGGCAGAGGACAAGTTCTCCTCATAAACCCCGAGGTGGTTCACTGCGCTCTGGAGCCGGTTCTGCATGGCACCCAGGTTTGCGCGTGAGCTCGACAGGGTCTGCAGGGCGCCATCGATCGTCTCAAGGTTCTGCTGGGCGGATGCCTTGTCGGCCACGCTGAGGTCTTTCACACCCAAGCGGTCTGCCGAAGCGTTGGTCACCGCGAGGTCGAACTCGAAACGGTCGACTTCAGGGGTGTTGCCCACGCCGATCTGGATCTCCAGCTTGTCGCCTTCTCCGGACAGGAGCTTGCGGCCGTTGAACTCGGTCGACTGTGCGATACGATCGATTTCCTGCTTGAGCTGGCCCACTTCCTTATCGATGAAGCCGCGCTCTTCATCACCGATCGTGTCCGAAGCTGCCTGAATCGACAGTTCGCGGAAACGGACCAGGATGTTGCCGACTTCGTTCAGACCGCCTTCAGCCGTCTGAATCATCGAGATGCCGTCGTTTGCGTTTCGGGTGTCCTGACGGACCGACCGAATCGATGCGCGCATCTTTTCAGAGATCGCAAGCCCGGCAGCGTCGTCCGCAGAGCGAACGATGCGTGAGCCGGAGGCCATCTTTTCAAGAGAGCCCTGCTGCAGGCGGTTAGTGGTTGCCAAGTTGCGCTGAGCTGCCAGCGACTGGACGTTAGTATTAATGCGAAGACCCATACCTACTCCTCGATACAGTGACCCTCTGAGTACGCGCCACACCCTGTGACGGCACCTAAAAGGTCAGATTGTGATGGCAGGAATTTGCTGTACCCCTGCCGGGCCCTCTCGGTTTCCCGAGTCAGCCGTCGTTCACAAACTGTTTCGGTCAGGCATTCTTTTGGCTTGAGACTTTTTTAGTCAACTACTGCTATGTCCGGAAAATAGGTCGGCGACTGCCACCGGATCGATCGTGCGCTGCGTCATCTGCTCAAGCAGCTCTTGCCCTGAAGGAGTCTCAAAAGCCGCCTGCACGGACCTCATGAGGCGATCCGATAGAACCTGGAACACTGCCTTGCGCAGCGTCCTCTGCGTCTTCTCGCGCACCCGCAAGGACTCCTGCTGCTGACTCTCGAGGGCATCCAGCACCTCGGTCATCCCGACTCCCCGCACGGCCTGCGCCAGCAGTACGGGCGGCCGCGCCCCCTCCTGCGGCAGGAGATCCAGCACGGACTCGAGGTTTCTGCAAAAAAGGGCGGCATCCGGGCGATCTGCCTTATTCACGACAAAGAGGTCGGCAATCTCCAAGAGGCCCGCCTTCATCATCTGGATCGAATCGCCCCCCTCGGGCACGAGCACCACCACCACCTGGTGTGCGAGCTCAAGGATCTCAAGCTCCGTCTGGCCGACGCCTGCCGTCTCAACCAAGATGTGATCAAAACCCGCGGCATCGAGTGCCAGGACTGCCTCAAGCGTCGCCTGCGAAAGCCCACCCTGCTGGCCGCGAGTGCCGAGCGAACGGATAAAAACCAAAGGGTCGGAGGCGTGGTCTTGCATCCGGATGCGGTCACCCAGAATCGCACCACCCGTGAATGGGCTTGAAGGATCCACGGCGATCACGGCGACCTTTTGGGATCGCGCACGCAGAAGCCGGATCAACTGGTCGACCAAGGTCGACTTGCCGGCCCCCGGAGGGCCCGTGATCCCCCAGACTTTGGCCCGGCCCGTATTGGAAAAGATCTCTTTCAAGATCCCGGGTGCCTCCGGGTCTCGGTTCTCAAATTTGGAGATCGCCCGGGCAAGCGCCGCACGGTCTCCCGCCAGGAGACGGGCGGCGATACCGCTCACTTGGCCTTCTCCTTCTCCTTGCCGACCTCTTCCATCAGGCGCTCGAGCTTGTCTTCGAGGTCGCGCACGCGATCACGGTAGGCCTGCTCATCGGGCGGAGCCCGTCGCTCAACCACAAGTGTCTGGAGCTGGGCGAGCAGCGCCTTGTTCTCATCTTCGAGCTTTGCGATGAGCTTTCGAAAGTCGCCCACATCCTTGAGCTCACGCTGGCGAATTTCGCCCTTGAGCTGCTTGGCCGCGGGATCCTCGGCCACGACGTCGGGAGTGGCGACAAATGGTGCTACCTCTTCGGTCGGCACGGGGATCGGCGAAAGCGGCGCTGCGTTGATGGACTCAAAAAAGGCAAGCGCGCCCGCGCGAGTGTCGAAGACCTCCAGAGTCGCGGGTCGGGCAAAGTTTTCGATGTCCCGCTTCACCTCTTCCGAGGCCGACACCACCACCACGCGCCCCGAAAGCTCGCGGGCAAGCAGATCAATCGCAACGAGTTCACGGGTCACCTCGGTGGGAAGCCCGCCCTCGGTCACCTCGATGGCAATTTGGTTTCTGCCATCCCGAATGAACTTACCAATCCCCACCTTGAGAATTTGTGCATCACGTGACGCAATCGCGCCGGTCGCCGTCAGGATCTCGACCGACTGTTCTCTAGCGAGGGTGAGCTTCATCCGGTGGTTCGCATCCCCTTACGGGAGCCTCGCGCGGTAAAAGAACACCCGCATCAAATCACGTCGGGTGATCACGCCCACGAGCTTCTCGTGCTCATCCACCACCGGGAGCCTCCGGTACTTGTGCTCGACGAACAGGTTGATGATCTCGCTGAGCGGTGTATCCGTGTGGATGTAGCGAGGCTTCTTGGAATAGCGAACGGGCTTCTTGAAGAGCTTGGGGTTGGCACTGGTCTTCGAACCCACCTGCTTGATGATGTCGAACTCCGAAAGCACGCCGAGCATCTTGCCCGTGTCCCCACTCACGATCGGAACCCCGGTCACCCGGGCGTTGATCAGGATCTTTAACGCCTCCTCGATCGTCGCCTTTTCGGTCAGCGTGATCAAATTGGTGCTCATGATGTCTCGTGCCAGCGTTGCCATGAAATCTCCGCCCTCCTGCTCTGCCTGCTGCTTCTGCTTTGGCCCCTTGGCCTTTCCGCTCGTCCGCGATCCCATGTTAAAGAGAGTATACGAAGTTCGCAATTTGACTTCAATTTCATCCATCCCTACCCTCAAGGAATGGAGAGCGATGTCCTCATCCGGGCGTTCAGGGAGTTCCTGCTTCCCTCGGCCCCCTCCGAGACGCCCCTGGCCACCCTCAAGGCCTCGGGCAATGAGAAGATGCGGGTCCGGCAGCTCATGCCGACGTTCATCCGCAATCCCGCCTACTTCAATTTTTTGATGAAGCTCAATATTTTGGCGCAGAAGGTCAAGGATTGGCGCTCGGAGGTACCCGAGAACGTCGACCACTCGCCCGTGATTGTCGACCGTATCCTCTCGCTGATGGGAAAAGACCTGATCCGAAACCTCACGGTCAGCATGTCGCTCCTTCGGGCGGCCGGCACCGCACTGCCCCGCAGCACCAAGGATGCGGGCCTGAGCCTGAACCCCTCCGACCTGCTCCCGATGGCGATTGCGGCACAGGACTGCTGCTTGGACAAAAAGCTCATGCACGCCGACATGGCTTACAATGCCGGCCTCATCTACGACTGGTTGAGCATACACCTCTCGCGCATCAAGGCCTCGCAAGACCAGAAGGCCTACACCAAGGAGGCCTTCGCCGAGGGGCTCCTCATGGCCAAGATCGCCTACCGCATGGGCCAGCGCATGGGACGCGTCGAGCAGGATCGCTACATTTTTGCCGGCGCACTCGCGATTCCCGCTGGCAAGGTCATGATGAACTTCCTGTTTCCAAAAGAAACCAAGGAGCGCTCCTGGGCGCAATTCATGGCCGATTGCGAAAAGCACCCACAGGGCAAGCGCGAGGCCATGCTCACCTTCGAAAAGAAGCGCTTTCCGGTCACCCACGCAGACCTTGCGAGCCTGATGGCAAGCTTCACCGAGATGCTCAGGCCCGCCGAGAAGGCGATCCTCTTCTACAACACCCCTTACTACCTCAAGAGCTCAAGCCCGGGGCTCTCGACCATTGCCAACCTCTGGTCGGTCGCTGCGCTCGCTGCGGCCCACCCGGATGGAAAGTTTCAAGTCGAGCCTCATCAGGAAAAGTTCCTGAAAAAGTATGCTCTCGCAGGCGACCTTCTTAAAAAGCTCCTCAC
>CAIOHW010000217.1 GCA_903858195.1 Oligoflexia bacterium
CAGAAACCCCACCCGCTACACGCACTCCGGTACGAGCGAGGCTCAAGAGCTGCAAGGCATGAAAGGGCGTGCACTCCTGCCACTCTCTTCCCAGCACCGCCGCTACCCAGGCTTGGAGCCATTCCTGTTGTGACTCCTGGGGCAGAAGTTCGCCGATCGTGTTCCGGGTGGAAAGCCAGCTTCGAACCTCGGCGGGTGCCTTCTGGAGCAACGCATCGACGCGAGCATGCAGGGCCGCCTCATCGAGCGGAACTTCCATGGGCAGGGCCTGCTTCTTGGGGTCCCTCAGGGTGAGTCGTTCCGGCAGGTAGCGCCAAAACCCGTGCGACAGGAGCTCGGTGGCTGCCAGCGCATCACAGAGCGCGAGCCATGGAGCCGAATGCTCTCCTGCCTCACGCCGAATCTCACGTTCCAAGGGCTCATTTGAGAGCAACGGAAAAGCGGCCCGGATCGAAGGGGTGACGGCCTGGAAGCCTACCTCCCCGCGCTGGAGCCTCTGCCATTCCGAGGGTGCCATCCTGAGGCGGCCCAAGCACTCGGCAGCCACTCCGCCGAGGCGCTCCATCCGGGCAAGACCCATCAGAAAATTGGGCTCAAGATCGATCAGCTGGCCCGAGTCAGAGACCGCCCACTTCTTGCCAGCATCCTCAGCCACGACCAGCACCGATAGGCCCATACGAGCCACCAGCGCAGCGCTCAAAAGTGCTGCGGGCGAGTCCCCGAGGACGATCCAATCATAGTTTTCCTGGAGTCTGGCCTGGCGCTGGACCATCCCTGCTCACCCTTGAGGAGATCTTTTCGAACGCTGCAAAGCCTGAGGCGTCACGCAGGTTCCCACCGCCCTGCAAACAATCACGGGCGACTCGAGGACTTCAGCGGAGGATTCCGCAAGGCCCCCTTCCGAAGGCGGCAAATTGCGAATCACCTTTCGGGCCTCGAAGCCCATTTTGCGCGAGGTCTTTCCGACCTCCAAAATCCAGCCCTCTGCCTCGATATAGTCGCCCGCGCGCACGGGGGCCAAAAACTCGATGGACTCGTAAGCACGGAAAAGACCCTCGTCTCCATCAAGACGAATCAGGAGTTCGGTGGCCACGTCGCCAAACAGCCCCAGCATGCGGGCCCCGTCCACGAGGTCACCGGCATAGTGCGCATCATGTGCGCTCATCCTCAGCCGGATGCTTGCTCGAACTTTCGGTTCAGGAACGGAACTCCCCCTGGAATCGCTCATGTCCTTGAGACTACACGCTCAGTTTGGGTTTATCCGCTGTAAAATCCAGTTGGAGCACCGCCTCGCGGCCCCAAGTTGGTAAGCGTCGCGCCAGACTTCGGCCTGACCGCTGCGAGGCGCGAGGGCAAAATCAATCCAGTCACCCAACGCCCTTGCATCCTCAACTACGCGAAGTTGCCCCGTCGATTCCAACGCAGAGACCTCCGGAAAGCGGCTAGCACCCCAAGGCCCGCACGCCACCGGAATTCCCGCCAGGGCTGGCTCGACCACGCTGTGAAGCCCCGTCCGAAACCCTCCACCCACCCAAGCGAGCCCCGCCTGGGCATACAACTCGACGAGCACGCCAAGCTCATCGACCACCACCAGACGGATGGGGCCGCTTGTCGGGGGGCGTCCCTTACCCCCGGAGGCGGGCTCCCATTGTGAGCTTCGCACCCAGGCTCCCGGCCATTCGCGCTGGATGGTTTCAATGCAATCGTCAAAAGGCTTGCCGTGCACGGCATGAGGAACGACCCATACGGTGAGCTCAGGCGCAAGTTTTCGAACCTCGGGCAGCAGAAAGCGCAGATCCTCGGGCCACGCGCTTCCGACCACCAACCACGGACGGGCAAGCCCGGCCTGCACGGCCCTTGAAAACAGGGTGCGTGCCCGGGCAGATCCATCCGAAAGGCGAGCAGCCACGCGGTCCCACCTCGGATCGCCCAGCACAGCCGGGCTTGTGCTCATGAGCCTCTTGAGCGGACTGGCCTCCAGTCGGCTGCGCGAGGCTTCATCGATCGTCGCGAGGTTCACCTCCGGCGTCCGACCAAAAATCCGGCCCACCCACCGAGCAGCAAACCTCAAAGAAGGACGATCATCCGCGTTAATGATGAACAGCGGTATGCCCGCTTCGGCGGCTGAGCCCCAAAGCTCGGGCCAGGCCTCATACTTCGAAGTGACGATGGCTTCAGGAACGACGCGCACTCCCTTGTTGAAGAACTCATGCCACTCCCCCTCCCACGGCGATGGTCCGGCATAGCGGGGCAGAAAACGCTCCCTGAAGCGCTCCACTCCCAGTCTACCCGAGGGACTGAAAACGCTGAGGGCAAGTGCAAACCCCTGGCGCTCGAAGTCCTCGGCCAGAGGCCAAAGCATCTCGAGTTCCCCAGCGCTGGCGGCGTGGAGCCAGATCAATCGCCGCCCGTGGATGGGTTCGATGCCGGGATGACGCCTCCAGTTCCAGGAGCGTCGCCTCCCGAAGCTTAAGACCTCCAAAAGTCCGCGCACGAAACGCGACACCCCTCGGGCCCAGGCTCGATAAGCCACACTCATGGGCGTAGCTGCCCGCTCCCCGCGAGAAGCCGGGCGGGCTTCCGCACCCGGGGCTCCCCTGCCCAGAACTGTGCGGATTGCCGTGACGAGTTCGCGATCCCGAATGCTCTGCTGGCAGAGAAAGCGATTCCTTCCCAGCCTGAAACAAGCAGAACCATCCTTGCTGCAGGGGCTGCACCACAGGGTGCTCTGCACGCTCATGCTCTCGCCCTTCCAGGGACCAAAACCGAGGTCATCCCGTGTCGGCCCAAACAAGCTCACCACAGGGACGCCAAGGGCCTCAGCGAGATGGATCATGCCCGTGTCGTTACCTACCAGGAGTTGAGAACGGCGAACGACAGCCGCCTGCTCTAAAAGGTCCAGCGCACGAAATGCCGCCAGCACCTTCAGTCCTGCACGGCTCGCTACCTTAAGGAGGTCTTCACTGGGCCTTTCGCCCGGCCTGCCAAGGATCACCCACTGCACCTGGCGAAACTCCCCCATCGCCCGAACCCACTTCGCCGTCGGGAGACACTTCCCTCGCCAAGCCGCCCCAGGCATCACGCACACCAGTGGCCCCTCTGCTGGGTCAATGCTCCTCAGTGCATCCCCGACCGCAGCGCCAGGCGAGTCCCGATGAGAACCACCCTTTGCCGCCCCATGAGGAAATGCTTCAAGGGCCGCCAGACGTGGGAACGAGCGAGAAGCCTTGGCATTCCCATCAGCGCAGAAATCCGCTACTCGACGGGCATATCCCCCGTTTGCCGCGGGCCTGAGCCACTTTGGCCAAAGGCGCTTAAAAAGGAAGTAGCCTGCGCGCTGCCAGCGTTGCTTGGGAAGCACCCTCCAGCTCGACTGCCGGGCGATTGCCCCGGTCAGTCGGTGCCACGCAAAAATAGATCGCGCATATCGTGTGCGCAGGCTGCCGTGCAGATCAATCACTTCATCGAAACCCGCATCATCCAAGCAGCCTTCGTCAGAGCTGTTTCCGTCGCTCGGTACGCGAACGAGGCGGGGCCCGAGAAGTAGCCCACGAAACAGCCGATGCCAGTCCCGAAGTCCCTGTTTCTTGCGATCAAAGATCACCAGCTCGGCGATCCGAGGATCTTCGGCGAGCAACGGCGCAAACTCGCTAGCCACGACCCAGCTGATCCTCGCCCCAGGTGAGCGAGTCAGCACCGCATCCAAGGCAGCCGTGCTTAGGATGACGTCTCCCATGCTCGAAAGCCGGATGATGAGGATGCGGGGAGAACGGGGCATGGGTTTTTTGTAACACGGAGCGTGGAGAAACGAAAAAGGCCCGAAACATTCTCACTCAAGTGAGAGCTTCGAGCCTTTTCTAAGAAAAATGGGGGCATCGTGCTGCTTTAGCGCCGAGCTACCTCGGTACTATCATCGCCGCTGGCGGGCTTAACTTCTGAGTTCGAGATGGGATCAGGTGGAGCCCCGCCGCTATAGACACCCCCAAAGGGGTTTGGGGAGGATGGAGTGCAGAATGATGAAGGAACATGAAGGTTCCAAATGCTCTCGTGTCGCAAGTTTTGCGATCAAAAGATGGCTTTAGAGTTTTGATTGATTCTCGAGTTTGTCTCGATTTTCCCAGAACTTCCCGCCTCCGCACTCAGCCATGAGGTTTTGCCTCAGGGAGCTAGGAATAGGGAAGAATAGTAAGAAAAAGACAAGCCTCACGTCCGATTAGTAGTGGTCAGCTGAGTGCATTGCTGCACTTACACACCCACCCTATCAACCCTGTCGTCTACAGGGGGACTTTATGGGGACTTAACGTCCCGGGAGAAGTTGTTTTGAAGAGAGTTTCCCACTTAGATGCTTTCAGCGGTTATCTCGTCCGGACTTAGCTACCCAGCTACTGCCACTGGCGTGACAACTGGCACACTAGCGGTCCGTCCATCCCGGTCCTCTCGTACTAAGGACAGCGCTTCTCACTTCTCCAACACCTACGGCAGATAGGGACCGAACTGTCTCACGACGTTCTGAACCCAGCTCGCGTACC
>CAIOHW010000218.1 GCA_903858195.1 Oligoflexia bacterium
ATCCATGCCCAGCAAAGGGGTTTCTCCCTTGAAGCCATCTGCGACAGCTTATGCAAAGGCCTGGCTGTTAATATTGTTGATACCCTCTTCAACCAGGCGGAACCCCTGTTCCCGATTTTTTTTGCCGGTGGGGTTTCAAAGAATGCTGCAGTGATAAGGCAGCTCGAAGGACTGCTTAATACCAGCTTCCTGCTGCATGAGTATTCTCACTGCCTGGGCGCTGCTGGGGCCTGTTATTTATGGTTGAATGAGAATCATCAGCCTTCGGTGAAGATGATCACTTCCCTCGATGAGATTTTGCTTGCCGATGATACTGAAAAAAACTATTATTATCCTCCTCTGGAAATAAGGTCTTCGGGGTATCCCGATTTCAAAGGGGAAAATTCATGGAACAGAAGATTCTCAGGACATGGATGGTTGCGATCTGCGCATGGATGGCGTCGAGCTGCAATAACAAGGCTGCCGACTACCTCCAGAAGGCCACTTTTGACCTCTCCGATGACTTGACGAGCGCTCGCATTGCTCTGGTGTTTACCCCCAAGGTCAAGGCCACTTTTGGCAGCGATTTTTCGATCAAGGATTACGGTAATCTCTTCACGCTCCCGTACGTCGAAGCGCAGCAGCCGTTCACCGCTGGCTTCGATCTGAACATGAACGTCCTCTACGACAACGAATATGTCGAGATGACTCCGACCGACAGGCTTCCCAATGGTCTGCCGCTGGGGCTGCCCCATGCGGTGGTGGGCGTCGAGGCGGGTTCAATCGGGGGAGCCCGCTTCCACGCGTTTCTGGACATCAAGGAGCTGAGCTGGCTCGGAATGGCCGTGATGATTGACGCGGTGGATGAGAACTTTCCCGCAGATCTTTCCATCAGCCAGGTGTTTCGCCGCGATGCGGCCGGCAATCCCGAAGTCTTTGGCAGCTTTTTTGGTCCGATGCTCGACAAGCAGGGCAACGTGATTCAGTCAGGCGGTCTTGCGCTCTTTGCCAATGTGAAGGCGCTGATCGATGCCCGGGCAGAGGGCCGCGTGAATGCCGCAGGCGCCGTCGAGCTCAGTCCCGAAGCCGGGTTCGAGCTTTCCGGTCCGGCTGCAGCGTACTACCGGGCTCATCCGGCCGAGCTGGGCAGGATCAGCCAGAAGTACATGGAAGCGCTCTCCAGCCTTCGCTGACTTTTGGCCTAGGGTCTGCTGATCCGCACATCGATCCAGTGGGGAGTGGCGGCAGTCTGGATGCCGACGACCTCGATTCGCATGCCGTTCAGCGGAATCACGATGGACTGGCCCATGCGCAGGTAGGGGTTCGATGCAGAGTTTTGTCCGTAGGCTACGTTGGGGATCGTCTGCACCGGGAGCAGCAAAGTGTAGTAGCTTCCGGGGGTCGTGCCTTGGACCACGCCTGTGATGATGACGCCGTCGGTGTCGGGGACGGTAAAGTTTCCACCGCCTGCGAGCGCGATATTGCGCTGAAGCCGATAGTCAAATCCCACGTTGCGCCGAAACTCGAAGTAAAGCTCTGAGACCTCAGGCGTCTCGCCGGTCACGGTACGAAACGGAACGGGTGTTGGAAGCATGATTTTCAGTGCGCGCGCGCTCGTGCCCGAAGCGGGGATGGGATCGCCGTAGGCGTAGAGCCGATAGGTGCCCATCGACTGGCCCTGGATGATCGCGCTCTGGGGAAGCCAGCCCAGTCGCTCTGCAATGGGAGAGCTAAAGAGGCTCATCTGCGTGCGAAGGCCCATGACCTGGAAGAGGTCGCCGTAGGCGTAGTGGGTGCACGAAGTGAAGTTTTGGGACAGAAACTGCCCGTCGTTACACATGTAGCTGTTCGCATGGAAAGTCACCCCGAGGCTGTGGCCGAGCTCATGTGCAAGCGTGCTCTGCGTGGTCTGCGAAAAGTCGCCTGCCAGGTAGAACGGTACACCCAGCCGAGCCACACTGAGGGTGATCGGGCCGATCGAAAGATTGAAGGTCATCGGTCCGAGCGAAGAGACTCCGCCTGCACAATTCGGGATTCCCGCTGGACGGTGCACGACATACACCACCTGCTGGTAGTTGCGAAGGGGCACGCCCGCAGCGATCGCGGCGTTCAGGGGCGCCTCATCCGTGGCAGGCCAGCAGGCGGTCCACCCCGTGCCGAACAGTGGGGCGGGAGGGGGGATGTCAAACACCTCACCTTGGATGTCGAGACTTCCGAAACTGGCGGCCTGATAGTACCGCGCCATGGATTTTGGGTTTGTGAAGATGGCATCGCGGATCAGGGCAAGCGAGGGTGCTGTTCCGTCACGCAGGTAGTCGAATCGAAGCACTGCCGTACGGTAGATCCGGGTGGGCCTGATTTGGGGTTTGATCGGGGCTGCGACTGGCGCGGGTGCGGCGCCCAGTGCTTCGACCGCCGCAAGAACTCCCGCAAGTGCGACCCAGCGTACCCCAGCCCCCTTTAAATACATCATCTCCCCATGGTGCTGGGCCCGGTGTCTGCTGGCTAGATGTGTGGGGTCGGACACATTTACCTGGGCTTGGAATCCCGCTTGAGATCTCCAGAAAGCAGGGTAACACTCGCCACAGATGCATAAAATTCTTCGAATTTCGGGCGTATTCATGCTGCTGCTCGGGGTGTTGCTGCTCGGATCCTTGGGCTCGCAGCCTGCCCGCGCAGACGGGAGCCTCACGCTTTGGATCTACCCCTCGCCGGTGGGAATGGATTGGAATTCTCCCTCTGGGCTCGCGTGGTCTGCAGTCAAGAACGAGCTGGTCCACTCGCCCTACTCGGTCAAGCACTCGATTGGTCATGTCAACGTCGAGCTTCACTGCGGCGACCGGAGCATCATTACGGGAATGACCAACTCCGATGTCGGTGCTGATACTCGCGCGCTCTTGAAAGAGAAGATCGGGCTTGGAGTCTTGTTTCGTGACTACGCCGGAGAGCTGGAGAGCCGCGAAAAAGTGGAGGCGCAACTCCCTGAGCGTCTGCGCGGCGGCGCATTTTCACAACTCAAGATCACGATTTCGGACTCAACCTGCGATCGACTCCTGCGGTTTGACGAAGAGTACCGCGATCGGGGTTTGGATCAGCATTACGGACTCCCAAATCGGCCGCGCATGGGCGAGGGGGCGGGCTGCACGGCGTACGGTATTGCCTATCTGGAGCTTGCCGGTCTGCTCACGCCTGAGCTCAAGAGCCGGTGGTCCAAGACCATTCTCGTTCCGGTCGACATGATCGGCGGTGGCGAAGCGGACACACCCGTTCGCAAGGTCTCGGTTTTGCGGCTGCTCTTCTCGTTCTGGAGAAAGTGGGCCAAAGAGGGCGAGGATCACCGGCGCCTGCACTTCTGGGATCCAGATGCGATGCACGCTTGGATCGGAGAAGTGTTTTTTTCAAATCGCACGGACTTCGGGCGTGTCTCGATGGACAGGACCTTTGGCCTGACCTGGGATGCCCGGGGCGTGTCCACCCCCGCTGATCCCATCTGGCAGGACCCCCTGCCTCATGAGATCATGGAGGAATGAGCGATTCTCCCGTAAAGGAGGGCCCTCGGCGGGTCCTTCGCGGCCTGGCTCTGGTGGTGCTGCTGGGTGTTCTGGGGCTGCCCTCTTCTTCGTGGTTCTCTACCGGCAAGTTCCAGTCCGGGCGCAAGTGGCCGGTCTTGCGCGCTCCAGCGGCTGTGTCAGGGACCGTTTCGACTGTCAGTTCGCGTGGCCCCGAGACGCTCGTTCTTTTTAATTCAAGCCTTCCCGAAGCGGCAAGCCTCGCCCGCTACTACGCAACCCAGAGGGACATCCCATCTCAAAATCTCTGCGGCGTGCCCTGGGCGCTTGGGGCGTTTTCGTCGCTCAGGCACATGCATGGCGCACGCAATCGGATCGTGCGCTCGTGTCTGTGCAGCCTGATCCCGATCGAGAGTCGGCCACGACCCTGCGACGAGACGAGGCTGGGTGAGGTCGCTCGTCAATCCAAGATCACTCATCTGGCAATCCTGAAGGGCATCCCGGCTCGTCTCACCGAAACCGGCTGGGCAGGTGACAACGAAGAGCCCTCGCTCGACTACTATTTGGCGCGCTCGCTTTATGACTCGCAGTTCTTGTCGCCTCAGTACGGTGGGGCCGTGCCTGCCGAGACTCCCTATGCGACGCGCTCGCTGTTTTCTTTTCCCGGGCCCGTAAATCCCGCCGATGACCGCGTCGTTGCCTACGGGAGAATCGAAGCCATCACTTTTGAGAGGACTCGCGCGCTCATCGACCGGACCCTCGAGGCCGAGCGGGCTGGTCTTCAGGGCAATACTCTGATCGGCGTGCGCGGAACTCCCGCCCACGAGCCCGTTCTCGGCGTTTACCAAGATCTGCTCGGAGCCGAGCCCGGCAGGCTCCAGGCAAGCCTGGATGGATCGATTCCAGGCGAACCTGGAGCCGAGATTCCGATCGCCGATCAGGCGGGCTTTTATACAAACTCCCAGTACGAGGGGAATGGTCAGAGAGCCTTTGACGGTTTTTCAACTCTGCTCAACTGGCGCGTGGGCGGGGTTTCTTGTCTTCCGCTTTGCTCGCAGATTTCAGACCCATGGGGGGCCGAGCGGTGTCGCAGGCGCTCGCTTGACCATTTCAGGGAGCTCAATTCCGAGTGCGTGGGCACGGCCCCGGGTTTCATGGGAGGCCAGTTTCGCTCATTCACGGTTCAGTATTACGGGTTTTATCCGGATGGATTCACGGCACCGTGGGCAGGTGAGATGGAAAAGACTGCTCCTGAGTGGGTCCATGCGGTCGCACCCGATCGCGCGTTTGTCAGCGAACGTTTCGAGGACGCAAGCTACCTGAGGTTTGGGCGGATTGAAGCCGCACGGGGTCCCTCATCCTGCCTCTCGCCTGCGGGAGCGACTGAACCCTGCCTCGCCAAGCTCCCAATCGCGATGGGGCATTATTTTTCTGCGTCTGAGCTGTCAAACTACGATCCGGCACTCCCCACCCACATTCGACTTCGCTATCGAAATCGGGCAAGCGGTCCGCACGCACGACTCGAGATCAAGTTTCATCGCTATGACCTTAAGGACGTGATCGATCCGGTGCCCGAGCTTTTTCTGCCGCTTCACAAGGATCACACCCAGTGGACCCAGGCGCAGTGGATCGTTCAACCCTCGAGCAGCAGCGACGTTTCGCTGATCTACGTCGGACTGCATGCTTCGTTTTCAGACGGACTTCACGGCGTCCTTGAGGTCGACGGTCTTGAACTGTTTCAGCCGCGCGGCGATGGCTCTGCGGGAGAGATTCATTTTCTGGATGCAGCACTCGGGAGTTTTGCCTCAAGTCAGCATTGGGTCACGGATGGGGATTGGGCGGCCAATGCCATCGATCGGCTCGGTGCGATCGCGTGGTGGGGAAGTGGCAGCCATTTTTTGACAGGAGGCTACGCCTTTTTGAGCCCGGATGCTTTTGCCGAAGCATTTTTGGGCGGGCGAACCCTCGGGGAAGCCAATCTCAGGCGGGGATGGAACGTGGTTTCAGGGACACTCTACGGAGATCCACTTTATTCACCGCTTGCAGTGAGGGTCCGTTTCCGCGATCCCGAACTCGTCCTGGTCCGGGGGGCTGCGCGCTATGTCTCGACGACCCAGCCCACCCGGAATCTCGATTTTATCGTCAACTCCATGAACGGCACGGCGCAATCGAGCTCCACAGAGTGGATGCTGGCCTCATGCAAGAGTCTTTCGCCCGAACGATGCGACCAGGAATCACTCTGGACTGCCGTGCGCACCGGAGTGGGTGCGGCACGTGACCTTGCGGTTGCAAACCTCAAGGAACTGGTTGCCGATCCTGCCCGATGCGGATCGCTGAGCCTGCGGCTCGAAGTCCGAACCGATCGCCCGCACAATTTTCCGCTCCGTCACACGGTGAGCCTCAAGTACGGGCCCATGGAGTCGGAGCCGCCTTCGGGTCCTCAGGTAGATGCCCAGGGTAACCTGCTTGGCGACCTCAATCGCGATGGCACGATCGACAGCGCGGATTTGCCGATCCTGCTCGCGGCCTGGGGACCGGGAACGGGAAGGCCCGACCTGAACGGTGATGGGCAAGTCGATTCAAGCGACCTGGTGGCGCTGCTTTCGCAGTGGGGTCAGACCTTGCCGGATCCGACGGCACCCGAGTGCCGGTTCGACTAGATCACTTCTTTCGAAGCATCTTTTTGACTTCGTCGATGTGCTCAACCTCGGTACGAACCATTTCGCGGGCAAACTCTTCGAGCGCGATGTCATCGCCGGCAAGCGACACCAGCCTGCGGTAGCCTGCCAGGCCCTTTTCTTCGTGTTCGAGGCTCTCTTCGAGGAGCTGGTCGATCGAGTGCTTGTGGGTTTCCTTGACCGTGGCCGAGATCATGGGCGGATGTCCGCCGAGCGAAGTGATCTTTTCCCCGAGGGTCACTGCATGCTCCATGCTTTCGGTGGCCTGATCGCGGAGCCACTTCTGGATCGGGATGCGGTTGTGTCCCATGATGACAAACGAGTAGTGGAGGTAGCGAATGATGCCGGCCATTTCGGCCTCAAAGATTTCGTGCAGGCACTCCATGACATCGCCAGATGTGCTCTTGGACTGTTTCGTGGGTTTTTTACCGGCCATTGTTCTGCTCCTCGGTTCGAGTGTTTTGCGGTGTCTGCCATTAAACCTTGAATCACCGCCCGTCCGCAAGTCTGGGACCCCCCCCAAGGTTTTAGATGCGCCGCATCATTTTTTATGGTACCTGCCCGACCCATGAAACACTTGCTGATGGGATTGGGGCTGGTTGGCCTTTCAGTCCTTGGGCTGCCGG